>JAUNHF010000240.1 GCA_030524065.1 Deinococcus sp. | reverse complement strand
CATCGCCTTGGCTCTGACCCGCTTGCTCCGCCTGAGCGCGGGCCGCTAGGGTCTGTTCGCGCAGTTCGCGGCGCAGCACCTTGCCCACTGCCGTCTTGGGCAGCTCACTGCGGATCTCCACCGAGCGCGGCGCCTTGTAGGGGCTGAGGTGGCGGCGGCAATACTGGATCAGGTCCTTTTCGCTGGCACTCTGGCCTTCTTTGAACACCACGGCGGCGTGGACCGACTCGCCCCGGTAGGCGTCAGGCACACCCACCACGGCCGCTTCAAGCACGGCGGGGTGCGCGAACAGCACCTCTTCTACCTCGCGGGGGTAGATGTTGTAGCCGCTGGCGATAATCAGGTCCTTTTTGCGGTCTACGATATAGAAAAAGCCGTCTTCGTCCATCCGGGCGATGTCACCGGTCAGCAGCCAGGTCTGGCCCCGGTACTCACGCAGGGCCTTGGCAGTTTCGTCGGGGCGCTGCCAGTAGCCCTTCATCACCATCGGGCCGCTGACCCACAGCTCGCCCACTTCGCCCGGCGCAGCCACCTCGCCGCCTTCGCCCATGACCAGGGCGTCCACACCGGGCACCGGCAGGCCGATGGACCCCTCACGCTGCTCGCCCAGCACCGGGTTGATGTGGGTGATGGGGCTGGACTCGGTCAGGCCGTAGCCCTCGACCAGGTTGGCGCCCTGCGTGATGGCCCTGAACGTGCGGGCCGTTTCTACCGGCAGCGGGGCACTGCCGCTGATGCAGGCGCGGATAGAGGTCAGGTCGTGCTTGGGGGTGTCGGGGTGATGGTTGATGGCGTTGTACAGGGTGGGCACGGCGGGAAACAGCGTAGGCCTGACCCGGTCAATTTCGGCAAGCACCATGCCCAGATCACGCGGGTTGGGAATCAGCACCGTGTGGCCCGCGCCCAGCATGTTGAGGTTCATGGAGGCCGTCATGCCGTACACGTGAAAGTACGGAATGGCCGCCAGCCCGATTTCCCGGCCCATTTGCAGTTCGCTCAGCCAGGACCAGGCCTGCGCGGCATTAGAGATCAGGTTGCGGTGGGTCAGCATGGCGCCCTTGGGCACGCCAGTCGTGCCGCCGGTGTACTGAAGCAGCGCAGTGTCATCGGGGTGCAGCGGCACCGGCTCTGGCTCGGGGCGCTGGGAGTCCACGGCCCCCTTAAACGGCAGAATCTTATCGGTCCAGCGCACCGGTACGTAGTCGCCGTCTATGCGCTGCTTGATGGGATACAGCAGGTTTTTGGGAAACGGCAGGACGTCCTGCACGCGGGCCACGAACACCCGCTCCACCGGCACCTCAAAGCGCACATCGAAATAGCGTGGCAGCAGCGAATCCAGAATGATCAGGGTGGTCGCTCCACTGTCCACCAACTGGTGCTTGAGCTCGTCGGCCACGTACAGCGGGCTGGTGTTCACCACCACGGCGCCGGCCAGCAGCGACCCGTAAAACGACACTAGGAACTGCGGCAAGTTGGGCAGCATCACCGCCACCCGGTCGCCGGGCTTGACCCCCGACTTTTGCAGGGCCGCCGCCAGCTGCTGCACCTGCCGCCACAGCTGGGCGTAGGTCAGGGTGGCGCCCAGAAAAGACACGGCTGGGCGCCCGGCGTAGTCGCGGGCATGGGCGCGGAGCAGGTCGGGCAGCACCTGATCAGGCGCCGTGAACTCATGGGGCACCCCAGGTTCGTAGCGGGCGGTCCAGGGGCGGGACAAATAGGTCTGGGCGTGATCTTGGGTCATGAACGTCCTTTCGGAAAAAGGCCCCGGCCAGATGGGCCGCAGCAACCTTTTTCAGTGCAGCGGGGGCAACGAGCAGGCCACACCGCCCGAGCACAGCTTTTTGTGAGTCTGTTTGGACCCAGTATAAGCGCATCTCCAGATTTGACAACTTGTCATTTGGCAGCCAGCAGTGACTCGCGCCGCCAAGCCCGGATGCTTTAGGCTCGGAAGGATGACCGACTCTGTGCCCCCTGAATCTGCCCCCAGCCACTTGGCGCCCGCCGCCGCTTACCGCCTGCTGCATCCCGGCGACCATGACGCCCTGGCCGCCCTGGACCTGGCCGCCCAACATGAGCTGGACCCCGACTTTGCCGGGCGGCCGGAACGTGAGCGCGGGGGCCGCCTGAGCACCAGCCTGGGCGCCCTGAAGTTTTACGAGCGCACCGATCACTCTTTTGCGGCGGTGCGGGCTGGGGCCATAGCGGGCATGGTGCTGGCGCAGAGCGTGTGGCAGGGCGACAAGCCCATTGTGCTCGTCCGTACCCTGCTGACCGATCCGGCGCTGCCCGAACCCCTGCGGGCCGAGATTTATAACGGGCTGCTGCGCGCCCTGTTCAAGAGTGCCTACGACACCGCCGTGTACGAGGTTCACTTTGTGCCGCACCGCCGCTGGCCGCTGGCGGAGGACCTGGGCGATGTGCGCCGGCTGGGCGACTACAGCGTGCGCTACCTGGGCAGCCGCGAGGAAACGGCGCTGCCGGGCTAAGCCCTGCCATAGGGCTGCACATTTAGAGCTGCACACTTGACAGAACCCCGCAAGGCCGGCCCCCCTATACTCGCCCTATGACGAACCCCACCCGAGTCCTGCTGGGCGTTCGCGGCATGGACCGCGAAGCCGGAGAACGCGTGGCCGCGCACCTGCTGGCGCTGCCCGGAATCACCAAAGCCACTCCCGACACCGGCCAGATAGAGGTGCACTACGACCCTAGCCGCTACACCGTGATGGACTTGGTGCGGCAGGTGCGCTCACAGGGCTTCCTGGCCGGGATGCTGTAAGCCGCAGCCGCTATGCTGTGAGGCAATGAGCACTCTGGGATACGTGGGCACCCTGACCCTGCGGCTGGAAATGCCCTGGGTGCGGTCCCTCAAGGAAAAGCGGTCACTGGTCAAGCCGGTGGTAGAAAAACTGAAGGTCCGCTTTCCGGTCACGGCGGCCCGGCTGGACGGCCTGGACGCCCACGACTGGGAAGTGATCGCGGTGGTCACCGTGAGCAACGATTACGCCTGGGTCGAAGAAACCTTGCGGCTGGCCGCCGATTTCGTGGCAGCCGGCGACTACCAGGTGACCGAGGAGTGGGTGGACATCACCGCGCTGGAGTAGCGCTAGCGCAGCTCTAGACCCACCCAAGCAGCGGGGCCACGGGAGCGCGTCACACTCCCGTGGCCCTACAGCCCTCGCCCTACGGCCAGGCTACTCGCCCAGCTGCCGACTCAGCTCGTCCAATCCGGCGGGGGGAGGCAGGGGCCGTAGCGCCGACTCTTTATCGGGGCT
>JAUNHF010000004.1:18820-23165 GCA_030524065.1 Deinococcus sp. | reverse complement strand
GTTCCTGGGGGCCAGCACGGCCTTTGTGGAATCGGTGCTGGGCCAGATTTACAAGGAAAAAGACAGCGAGGGGCACTATGTGGGTGGCCCGGCCTACTACTTTGAAAAGGGCCTGGGCCAGAAGTGGTACGGAGTGCTGTTTGCCATCAGTGCGGCGATCGCCTGCGGGCTGCTGCTGCCGGGCGTGCAGGCCAACTCCATCGCCACGGCCATGACCACCGCGCTGGATGTGCCGCCCATGTTCACGGCGGGCGTGCTGGCCGTCATCCTGGGCTTCATCATCTTCGGGGGGGTCAAGCGCATCGCGTCGGCGGCTGAAGTGATCGTGCCGTTTATGGCGGGGGCTTACATCCTGGTCGCGCTGGTGGTGGTGCTGATGAATATCGCGCAGCTGCCCGAAACCCTGTCGCTGATTTTCCGCTCGGCCTTTGGCCTGGACGCGGGGTTCGGGGCCATCATCGGTCAGGCGGTGGCCTGGGGTGTCAAGCGTGGTGTGTATTCCAACGAAGCCGGTCAGGGCACTGGCCCGCACCCCGCCGCCGCCGCCAACGTGTCGCACCCCGCCAAGCAGGGTCTGGTGCAGGCGTTCTCGGTGTACGTGGACACCTTGCTGGTCTGCTCGGCCACCGGCTTTATGCTGCTGACCACCGGCTTTTACAACGTGCAGGACCCCAGCAATGCCGAAGGGTTCTTGCACCAGGGCGTGGCCGGCGTGGCGGCTGGCCCCGGCTACGTGCAGACGGCCATGGAAAACATCATGCCGGGCGTCGGTTCTATCTTTGTGGCGGTGGCGCTGTTCCTGTTTGCCTTTACAACCATTCTGGCCTACTACTACATTGCGGAGACCAACATCCGCTACCTCAGCCGCAGCGTGAAAATAGACTGGGCCCTGCCCATCCTCAAGCTGGTCCTGATCGGCATGGTCGTGTACGGCTGCCTGCGCACCGCCGACCTGGCCTGGGCAATGGGTGACCTGGGCGTGGGCGTGATGGCATGGCTGAACATCATCGGGATTCTGTTCCTGCAAAAACCGGCTTTTGCCGCGCTACACGACTACGAAGCCCAGAAAAAAGCAGGCCGCGATCCCATCTACGACGCCGAAGCCAACGGGGTTCACAATGCGCCGCTGTGGGCCGACATCCGCCGTGACTTTGAGAGCCGGCGGAACTGAGTAGAGCGGAGCAGGAGCTGAGTAAGGAGGGACTGGGGCAACTCTGGCCCCGGTCCCTCCTTTGCTGCGTCCCTATCTCTGTGGCTCACCCGCGCTGGGCGTGCGCCCGCTAGTATCCACGCCCGGTGTCCACTTCGCCTGCGGGCTGGCGGCCCTGCAAAAGTGCCTGCACAAAGGCCCCGGCGTAGTCGGCGGCCCGCCGGTCCAGGTCGGCGGTGGCGCTGCCCACATGCGGGGTCAGGATGACGTTGTCCAGCCCCCACAGCGGGTGTCCAGGCGGCAGCGGTTCGGGGTCGGTCACGTCCAGCAGAGCGCCGCCCAAGTGGCCTTCACGCAGCGCTGCTGCCAGGTCGCTCTGCACCAGCAGGTCGCCGCGCCCGATGTTGTGCAGCCAGGCGCCCGGCTTCATGCCGCGCAGGAATTCGGCATTCACGCTGCCCCGTGTCTGCGGTGTGCTGGGCATCAGCAGCACCACAAAGTCGGCCTGGGCGCGAATATCGGCCTTGTCCTGCTCGCTGCTGGCGCTGCGCACGGTCAGTACCTCGGCGCCAAACGGCCCCAGCAGCCGCTCCAGCTCGCGGCCGATGTGGCCGTAGCCCCACAGCGCGACCTTCTGGCCCTGCAAGGTCTGCATTCGCTCCGGCCAGCGCTGCCACTGTTCCTGGCGCTGCTGGTCGCGGTAGTCGTGCAGCCGCCGCGCCGCGCCCAGCAGGCCAGCCATCACATGCACCGCCACTGCGTGGGCGTGCAGGGCGCTCGCATTGAACAGCCGCACGCCCGGCGGCAGGTCGGGCGCGAGGTGGTCCACGCCGGCTGTGAGGGTCAGCACCCACTGCACGCCGGGCGTTTTCATCAGGGCGCGGCGCTGGGCCTGGCCTACACCCAACAGGAATATGACTCCGTCGGCCTGATCAAAGGTCCGTTCACCAGAGGCGTGGCCGCCCTGAGAGCGGTAGGGCAGCAGTTCGGCGCCGTGCTTTTCCAGGGTCTTGAAGGCGGGCAGGTCAGGAACGAGGATTTTCACGCGGGTTCTCCATTCGGGGGCAAGCGGTCATCAGATTCTGCGGGAGAAATCAGCCCGGGAAGCTGCCGCGCCAGCCAGTCGCTGCGCCGCAGTTCCATCTGGATTTCGGTGTGGCCGCGCCGGTGCGAGCGGCCCCGTTCCTGAAAGCCGGCGCGGGCAAAGGCCAGCTGCGCCCGCCCGTTGGAGGCCAGCGTACTCAGCTGGACGCGTTCCAGAGGCGGGTCCATGCCCCCAGGCCCTGCGCTGAAGTGCCCTGCGCCAAAGCCCCAGGCCAGCAGGGCGTTCAGGGTGTCCTGGCCGTGGCCCCGGCCCCAGTGAGGGCGGGCCAGCATCACCCCCAGTGTGGCGCGGGTGGGCCAGCCTGGGCGCGCCGGGCTGAAGTCGTACAGCTCGGCGTTGCCGACCAGTTGCCCGCCGACCATCACCCCAAAACTCATTCGCTCGCGGCCCTGCTCGGCCAGCAGCAGCAACCGGAACAGCCAGCGCGGAATGCGGGTGGGTTCGGCGGCGTTCAGCCGGGCCAGCTCCGGGTCGCGGTACAGCGCGTACAGGGCGTGCCAGTCGGCCCGGCGCAGCTGCGCAAGCTCCAGCAGCTGAACCTCGCCCCACTGGGCGGCCGGCAAAGAGGAGGGGGCGCGGCGGAACACTGGCCCAGTCTAAGGCCTGACTGGCGCAGCGGCCGGGGTCTGTTACTTGATGTGCGGCGCAGCGGCGACCCGGTCAGCCGTCATCTGTTCTGCGGAGAACGTCCCCTCCCACACGTTCATCAGCCGGCCGCCTTCGACCAGCAAGATGGTGGGGTACTGCGCCACACGCAACTGCCGGGCAAAATGGGTGGCGTCCTCGCCGTGCCAGGGCGTGACCGGGGCGTGGGTGGTGCGGCGCAGGTCGCCTTCGGCAAAGACCGCCCGCACCGGCAGGCCGCTTGCCAGGGCCGCGTCCCACAGGCCGGCCATGTCGCCGCAGCCTGAGCCGTACACCACCACCAGTTCGCGGCCCTGCGCGGTCCAGGGATGGGCCGGCAGGGGGTCGCCCAGGCGCACTTTGGCCTCGGCGGAGGGCAGCCCCAGCGTCAGCAGCAGCGTGGCGAGCGGTGCATGGCGGGCCAGCCGGTGCAGCGCCGACTGGCGCAGTGATGGCCGCTGCAGGTCGCGGCGGGGATCGGGCGCAGCGGGCGGCCCGGCAGGCGGCACAGGGGTCATGCCGCCAGTCTGGCAGCCCCCGGTGATGTGTGGGTGAGGGCCGGTCCTGGGCCACAGGCTGGGCTGCGGCTGGGGCGGCGCATGCTCTAGCATGGCGGCTGTGAAGTCCGGCCCCGTCTGCTCCCCGCCCCCCGCCACCTCTGCCCAGACCGGCGCCCTGTACGCCACCGGGATCACCCATTCCTTCGGGGAACGGGCGGTGCTGCACGCGGTCAGCCTGGCGGTGGCCGCCGGCGAGGTGGTGGCGGTCACTGGGCCTTCGGGCAGCGGCAAATCCACGCTGCTGCACCTGCTGGGCGGGCTGGATACCCCGGACAGCGGCGAAGTGTGGTGGGGGGGAGAGCGCATTGACACCCTGAACACCCAGGCGCGGGCGTCGCTGCGGGCTTCGTCGCTGGGGTTCGTGTTTCAGCACCACTACCTGCTTGAAGACCTCAGTGTGGCCGAGAACCTGGAAGTGCCGCTGCTGCTGGCGGGTCAGGCGAGCGGCAGCGGGCGCGTGCAAGAGTTGCTGGACGCCGTGGGCCTGGGCGGGCGCGGCGCAGAAAGCACGGGCGTACTCAGCGGCGGCGAGCGGCAGCGGATCGCCATTGCGCGGGCGCTGGCGTCCCGGCCCCGCGCCCTGCTGGCCGACGAGCCGACCGGCAGCCTGGACCGCCAAAGCGCCCGCGCCGCCGCCGCGCTGATGTTTGACCTCGCCCGCCGCCAGGGCACCGGGGTGCTGCTGGTCACCCACGATGAAGCCCTGGCCGCGCAGGCCGACCGCCGCTTGCAACTGGTGGACGGAGTGCTGAGCGCGTGAGGCGTGCAGCGCTGCGCCAGGGAGCAGCCGGCCAACCGGGCCAGGGACCGTCTTCAGCGGCGCCGCGCAGGGTGCCCGGCGTCGCCCTGGCGCTGCTGCTGGCCCTGTCCGGGCCTGTACAGGTCCAACAAGTGCAGGCCCAACAA
>JAUNHF010000004.1:0-18810 GCA_030524065.1 Deinococcus sp. | reverse complement strand
GTGAGCCGCTGCTGCGCGTGACCGACCCGGCCGGAGACGCGCACGGGGACGGCGGCGCACAGCTGCCCACCCAGCCGGCCATTGCGCCGGAAGCGCTGGACCTGCGTTCCTTTGAGGTCTGGCCGCGCGGCAAGTTCCTGACCTTCCGCACCGAGTTCGGCGCGCTGGACAATCCATGGAACGCACCGGGCGGCTTCTCGGCGCAGACGCTGGACATCTTTATCGGAACCCGCTCGGGCGGCGAAAGCACCCTGGCCGACCTAAACTTGCGTACCGAGGGCGGCGGCTGGCAGTACCACCTGCGCGTGACCGGCTACGGCGCCCGCTGGGTCCACGCCCCGCAGGTGGCCGGCGGCGAGGCGGAAGCGGGCGGAGCGGCGCCGGAACTGCCCCCCACTCCGCAGGTCCGCACCGAAGGTCACACCGTGGTGGTGGACACCGAAGTGCCGCGTGGCCGTTACCTTTACTGGGTGACCAGCTCGGTGTACTCGCCCATGTCGGCTGGCGGGGTGCTGGTGCCAGGGGGCAGCGGGCCGTTCTCCGTGCGGGTGCCGGCGGGCACGGCCTCACCTGCCGCTCCTTTGGACGTGCTGATGGAGGAAGCCTCGCCCCAGCCGTTTAACCTGGGCCAGCTTGCCCCGGTGGGACGCCTGAACGATTTCCGGCCCTGGCTGCTGTGGGGCCTGGGTCTGCTGGGGTTGGCGCTGGCGGCGGGGGGGTCCATCGCGCTCTGGCGTCATCCGCGTGAGCAGGAGCTGGCCTCACGGCGCTGAGCATGCCTTTGATCAGGCAAGCCGGATTTATGAGGGGCGGCGCGGGGGCCTTCATCCGCTACCCCCGACTTTGGGCCATGCTGTGAATATGTTGTCCTCTCGCTGGCGTTCCCACCTGGCCCTCGCTGGGCTGCTTCCCGCTCTGCTTTTGGGCTGTCAGCAGCAGCAACCGCTGACGGACGGCTGTGGCGGCTGCATGACCCAGCCTGCGGGCGAGGTGACGCTGGACCTGGGCTACGCCGAAAGCGGCCGGATCGAAAAGGCGTTTGCTGGCGACTGGCGGGTCGAGACCAAGCCCGGCTGGCTGAGCCTGAGCAGCCCGAGCGGTGTGGCCGGTCAGCCGCTGGTGCTGAATGTGCGGGCCGACCGCAATGTCGGGTTGGCTCCCAACGCCGCGCAGCCGCAGCTGAGCGGGGTGGTCCGGGTGCGCTGGCGGCCGCTGGGGCAGAGCGAATGGATCACGTCCGACTGGGCCGTGCAGGCCCGCCGCTACGCGCTGAGCGGGCAGGTGCGCTGGCCGGCGCTGAGCGGTGCGGACGCCGCCGCCCAGCCTGCTGAGGTGCAGCCGCCCACTTCGGGCGAAACGGGCCGGGTCATCGTGAAGTACCGCTCGGCCACGGTGGCTCAGGCGGTGGGCACACAGCTGGACCCGCAGAGTGTGGCGGCCGAACCTGCCGGGCTGGCGGCCCTCAGCGTGCCTCAGCGGCAGGCCGCGCTGGAATCGGCGGGTCGCTGGCAGCGCGGCGCAGCCCAGGTGGCCGGTCAGCTGGGGCGGCAGACCCTGGTGGCCGAGACGGCCGATCCCCAGGCGCTGGCCCAGGCGCTGCGCCAGGACCCGGCGGTCGCCTACGCGGTGGTCAGCGCTCCGCTGAGTAGTCAGCAGGTGGGTCGCCAGCAGGAGGGCAGCCAGCCGGCGAGTGGGGAAGTCCCGCAGGAGGCGCTGGCTCAGCCGCTGGTGCCGGCCGACGAGTACGCCCCGCTTCAGTGGGCCTACCGCTCCCTGGGCTACGGCGCCGTGTGGCGTGATATGGAAGCGGGCGGCTATAACCGCCCCGTCACGGTGGCGGTGGTGGACACTGGGGTGCGCTACGATCACCCGGATCTGCAAGGCCAGCTGCTGACCCCCGCAGAAGGCGCGCTGGACGTGCTGGGCTTTTCGGTGGCGACGACAGGTCAGGCCGCCTATGACAACGGCGACGGCGACGGTGCCGACCGCGACCCCACCGACCCGGCCTTCCAGGGGCGGGCGCCGCACAGCCACGGCACCCACGTCAGCGGTATTATCGCTGCCCGCTGGGGAGAGCAGGCCGTTCCCAACCCGCAGTGGAGCACCAGCGGCGTGGTGGGCGCCAGCTACCGGGCGCCGGTCCGCGTGCTGCCAGTGCGGGCCATTGACGCTACGGGCAAGACCGATGTGGCCCAGGTGGTGGCCGGCATCCGCTACGCGGCCGGGCAGCCGGTCACGCTGGACGGGCAGACCTTCCGCCTGGCGGCCCCTGTGCAGGTCATCAATCTCAGTTTGGGAGGGCCGATCAGCGCCGCCGAAGCCCAGCCCATGTGCGACGCGGTGGCTGAAGCCCGCGCTGCCGGATCGCTGGTGGTGGCCGCCGCCGGCAACTACTACAGCGCGGCGAAGGTGTTCCCGGCAGCTTGCCCTGACGCGCTCGCGGTGGGCAGTGTGACCCTGTCGGGAGCCTCGGCGCCCCGGCACTCCGAGTTCTCCAACCGCTTCGCTGAGGTGGCCCTGAGCGCGCCGGGCGGCACGTCCCTGGGCACCACCTATAACGGCGGCGTCCTGAACGGCAAGCAGGCCCCCGATCAGATTTTCTCCACCGACTGGGACTACGGCAAAGGCGAGCCGCGCTACGCCTATCAGGCCGGCACCTCGCAGGCCGCTCCGCAGGTGAGCGCTCTGGCGGCGCTGCTGCTGTCCAAGGGCGTCACGAGTGGCCCAGGCGACACCGCCGCCCGCCTGACCGCCACCGCCACCGACCTGGGCGCTCCCGGCCGCGACGAATACTTCGGCTACGGCATGATCAACCCTGCCGCCGCGCTGAATGCGCCTGCCGTCAGTCGGACGGACGGCTTCTCGCTGCAGTCGGACCGGGGCCAGAGCTACCAGCCCCCGCTGGATGAGCAGGGCCGCTTTACGGCCTATCTGGGCGCGGGCACCTTTACCCTGCGCGCAGGCACCGACCGCACGGGCAACGGCCTGGCCGGCGAGCACGGCGAACCCGGCGGGGCGGTGTCGGGCACCCTCAGCGACGAGCAGCCCGAAGTGCAGCTGCCACTGCTGGAGGTTCGTTAAGCCCAGCTGGCTGACCCAGGTTCGCCCTTGCCCGTGCGCTTTGCGGTAGCGTGAGCCGTATGGCGCTGGCGGGCAAGTGGCTGGAGGGGGGACTCCGTCTGGTGCGTCCGGTGGGAAGCGGCTCCCACTCTGTGGCGTACCTGGCGGTGACTCCTGGCGGACAGCCGTGTACGGTCAAGGTTTTTCAGCCGTCCATGCTGGCCCATGCCCAGCGCGAACTGGAGGTGGGCCAGCGGTTCCGCCACCCCCGGCTGGCCCGCGCTGTGCGGCTGACCTGGGCCAACGACTGTCCAGCCCTGGTGATGACCTGGGTGCCGGGCAACACGCTGTTTGCTCATTACCGCCGCCGCCCGGCCATGCACTGCGAACCCTACGCCTACCTGACCACCCTGGCCGACGTGCTGGAGGGCCTGGACTACATGCACGGCCTGGGCGTGCTGCACCGCGATGTAAAGCCGGACAATATCCTGGTGCAGCCCTCGGGGCAGGCCACGCTGGTGGACTATGACCTGAGCGGCCCGCTGGATGAACCGCTGAGTGGGCAGGTTGGCACGCCAGCCTTCAGCAGTCCCGAAGCCCAGGCTGGGGGCGGTCTAGGCCCGGAAAGCGACCTGTACGGCGTGGGCTTGCTGCTGTACTGGGGCCTGTGGGCGGCCCTACCGGAACCGGGCCACCCACCCCAGCCGGTCGCCAGTGACTTGCGCCCGCCACCGGCCCTGCGGGCCCAGGCTCAGGCCCTCGCGGACGACCTGCTGCGTCCGCTGGCGGCAGGTCGTCCGTCCTCTGCCAGCGCAGTGCGTGAACAGCTGCTGCGCCTGCGGGCACAGTGCAGCCAGCCGCAGCCAGAAGCGGCTCCGCTGCACTCCCACTCTCAGGACTCTCAGGGCTCCGCCGGGTAGCAGTCTGCTGGCCGGGGCGATTCTGGATCAGGGGCGCGGGACATCAGCGCCCAGGCGAATCACCAGGTCGCTGCCGTCCGGGTTGGGCGCCGGGTCGGCCTCTCCAAAGTTCAGGAGCGCCTGCACCTGCTCGGCGGCGGAGCCCTGAATCTGGGTTACGGGCAGCGGCCCTGCGCCGTTGCCGACCGTCAGGTTGCCGAAGCCCTGGGCGCGCAGCGTGTCGGCCAGGCGTCCGGCACTGCCTGCGGGAGCGCCCACATTCAGAATGGTAATGGACATGTCGGTGTCCAGCGCTGCGGCCTGAACGTCGTGGTCGCCCGCCCCAGGCTCAACCGGGCCGTGCTCGCTGGTCCCCGTGCCTGCGCCGCTGAATTCTTGCTGCACCAGTTCACGCAGCGCCGCGTGGTCCACCGCCCAGGTGCCCCGCGCCCCGAAATCGCCCGGCACCATAAAGGTGTTCACCTTGGGGCCGTGCAGGGCGGCGGCCAGCACCGCGCCCACCTCGGCGCGGCTCAGGTCAGATTTGGTGTTGGCGTTCAGCGCTCCGGCCACCACCGGCCAGCGCCACCAGTTCAGCGGCTGCTTGAGCTGCCCGGTAAAAGCAGTCACGAACTGCTGCTGGCGCCCGATCCGGCCAATGTCGCTGAGGTTGTCCTTGCGGAAGCGCAAAAAGCCTTCCATCTGCTCGCCGCCGAGCCGCTGCACGCCCGGTTGCAGGTCAATGTGCAGCCCTCCAGCGTTGTCGTCGTATTTCATGGGCTGCTTGACTTCCACGGTCACGCCGCCGGCCGCGTCGGTCACCGAGCGCACCGCGTGCAGCGACAGCAGCGCGTAGCCGTCCACCGGCAGGCCGGTCAGCTCGCCCACCGTCTGCATCAGCAGTTCAGGGCCGCCGCGGGCGTTGCTGGCATTGATCTTGCTCATGCCCACGCCGGGAATTTCTACCCACGAGTCACGCGGCACCGACAGCAGCTTGACGGTGCCGCCGGGGTCAATCTGCGCCAGCATGATGGTGTCGGTCAGGCCGGTAAAGTCCTCGGGGGCAGCCGGGTAGGGCCACACCGCACTGGGCGGGTATTTGGGGGTCACGCCGGCCAGCAGGATATTCAGCGGCCGGTCAGCCGAGCGGGGCAGGGCGCCGTAACGGGCCAGGGCCGGAGCGGCCGGGGCCAGCAGGGCCAAAAAAGCGGCCAGCAGCAGGCCAGGAACAATGAAACTCACGCGCACGCTCCGCAGTGTAGCCGCCAGGGCGTGAGAAACGGCGCCGCCATCTCCAAAAGCGGGCCGCAGCGGTGACAATGCCCAGGCAGGCCGCCGCCCAGCTGGTCTATCAGAGAAGTCGGTGAGCCAGGGAAAGAGGCCAGCGAAAGCACCCGCCCAGCTGCGTGACCGGCTTGTCTGGTCACCGGGGCAGCGGGCACTTCAGGCAGTGGGCAGTCTCAGATAAACAGCGGCGCTTCGCTGTCGTCCTGCCCAGCAGTGGCCTGACGGGAGCGGTCGTAGTACATCGCGGCAGCGAGGCCCAGGGCAGCGCCCAGCGTAACCAGCGCGATAACCCAGGGCAGTGTGTCTTTTCGGGCTTGCATGGTTCCAGAATACATCCCGGTGCACATTCGGGCCAGGCAGGGGTGGGGAACTGCGGCGGTATCAGCCTTCTTGCGGTAGGGCGCGGGGCAGCCGCCGCCACAGCGCCAGCAGGCTCAGGGCGCCCAGCGCGGCCACCACGCTCAGGCCCCAGTGCGGTCCCAGCGGCCCATCTTCACCGATCATAAAGCTGACAAAAATGGCGCTGGGTGGTCCCATGCCGGCCAGCACGAAGGAATAGAGGCTCATCACCCGTCCGCGCAGGTCGTCGGGGATAATCAGCTGCACGGTGCTGTTGGCGCTGACCAGAAAGCTGAGCATGCCAAAGCCGGCCAGCGCCAGCAGCGGCAGGCCAGCCTGTGGCCCCGGCACCCAGGCAAACGCGGCGGTGGCCGCCACCAGAATAACCGCGCCCAGCCGCAAAAAGCGCACCGGATTGGGCTTGCTGGCCTGGTACAGTGCCCCCGCCACGGCGCCGGCTCCGAACACGGCGCTCATCAGTCCGAAGGCCGCTTCACGGGCGCCGAACACCTCACGGGCGAAGTACGGAATCACAATGTTGAAGTTGATGACGGTCAGGCTGAGCAGTCCCACCAGCCACATCACCCCCGACACGTCACGGCTGCCGCGCACGTAGCGCAGCCCATCGGCAATCTGCTCCAGCATGTTGCCGCGTGGGGCAGCCGTGCGCGGCGGAAAAGGTGTGGTGGCGATCACATACATCACCAGAAAGAAGGACGCCACATTCAGGTAAAAGGGAAAGGCCAGCCGTGATAGGGCGTCGGGATGACCGCCTGCCAGCAGCGCTACGCCACCGGCCACCACCACGCCAAACAGCGCCTGCCCGGTGGTGCGGCTGACATTGAACGAGAAGCTGTTGAGCGCAATCGCGTTGGCAACGCTGCTGCGCGGCACCAGGTCCACCACGGTGCTCTGGCGGGCGGGCATGTCGAAGGCCTGCGCGACCCCGTGAACAAAGGCCAGTCCCAGGACCAGCGGCAGGGTGACGACTTCCAGGTGAGTGCTGCCGGCCAGCGCGGCGGCGGTGAACAGAAAGCCGGTCTGGGTCAGCAGCAGTACGGTACGCCGGGGGACGCGGTCCACGATGGCCCCGGCAAAGAGTGACAGCAGCAAGCTGGGCGTGAACTGCGCCGCTGTGACCCAGCCCAGCGCCGCCGAACTGCCGCCGGTCAGCTCCAGCACCAGGTACTGCTGCGCGGTGGTCTGCATCCAGGTGCCAATCAGGCTCAGCAGCTGGGACCACCAGTAGCGGCGGAACAGGTCGTGACTCAGCGCGCTGAAGGTGCGCCGCAGCCAGCCCATCACACCTCCCTGATCTGGCCCCTGGTCCGGGCTGGGCACGGGCGCAGCCGGAGATTCACGGAAAGGAGCGGGCATCTGCCCAGCTTACGCCTGCGCCGCAGAAAAAGGCCGCCAGCACGCTCCTGCTTGCACCTTCACCGAGAGTTCAGAGAAGCACCGAGACTTTGGCGAAGAGGCGTTGCGGGGTTGGAAATTCAGCAAAAAGCTCAGGGAAAGGGCGCCTTGCCCGGCTGCCAGCGGCCCTCCAGCCCGCCGGACCAGTGCCAGGGGCCTTCCTCTGGGGGCCGCAGCGTCAGTGCTCGCTCAACTTCGGGCAGCGGCACGCGCCGCGCAAAGCGGGTGCGGGCGTGCCACTGCGTCAGCGCCCGCTCGGCGGCTGCGCCCTGTAGGCCGCGCAGGGCCGCCGCCGCACGGTTCACTGCCAGATCGAACAGGGCGGGCGGCGCCGCGCCAGGCAGCAAGTCGGCCGGGGCGCCGGGGGGCAGGTCAGGTGGGGGCAGCGTCATGCTTTTAGCATAGGCATAGGCAGCTTGCGCCCGGCGGCCCCCAGCAGAGGTGCGCTAGGCTAAACCGTTATGAGTGCGCTGAGAAAAGTCTCCATCAAGAAACCTGCTGAAATCGAAACCATGCGCCGCGCGGGCGGACTGGTGGCCGAGACCTTCCGGGTGCTGGACCCCTTTGTCAGGCCCGGCGTCACCCTGGCCGAGCTGGACCGTATCGCGGAGGAGCATATCCGCGCCGCCGGAGCGCTGCCCGCTTACCTGGGCTACGGCCCCAAATCCAACCCGTTTCCCGGCACCATCTGCGCCAGTGTGAATGAGGTGATTTGCCACGGCATTCCGGACGGGCGCGTGCTGGAAGAAGGCGACATCATCGGGGTGGATATCGGTGTGCTGCTGGACGGCTTTTATGGCGACGCCTGCTACACCTACGCGGTCGGGCAGGTGCGCCCCGAGGTGCAGGGCCTGGTGGACACCACCCGCGAAGCGCTGGACGCTGGCATTGCCACGGTGCGTGCCGGCTCACGCCTGGGCGACATCGGCGCGGCCATTCAGGAGGTGGCCGAGCCACGCGGCTACTCGGTGGTAGAGGAATACACTGGGCACGGCATCGGCCGCAGCCTGCACGAGGACCCCACCGTGTTCCACAAAGGGGTCCGCTACACCGGCCTGAAGCTGGAAGAGGGCATGGTCTTTACCATCGAGCCGATGATCAACCTCGGCGCCGCTCCCACCGAGCTGCTGGCCGACGGCTGGACGGTGGTGACCCGTGACCGCAGCCCCTCGGCGCAGTTCGAGCACACCCTGGTGGTGACCAAGAAGGGCGCGGACCTGCTGACGGTCTGAGCTTCCGCGCCGCTGGAGGCATGCAGCTCGGTGGGCGCGTGGCACACGCGGTCACGGCAGCCGGCCTGCTCGCGCAGGAGCCACCTTTTTGCTTCATGCCTGGAAGCTGCATGGGCCGGGCACCGCAGATGCCCCTGCCGGCAGGCCAGCGGCGGGCAGCCAGCGTTCTGGGCGGCGCGGGCACTGCCGGGCGGCTGAAAGCGCAGGGGCGCGTGCGGGCATGGGGTATGCTGTACGGCGAATGACGGCAGAAGAAGTGCGGATCGGCGACAAATATACGGTGCTGCGCACGCTGGAGGAGCGGAGCAACCTGACCCTCAGCGAGGTGAGCGCCCCCGGCGGCGAGCTGCTGCGGCTGGCCTGGTTCGAGATTGATACCCCCGAGCAACGCCGCGACTTTTTCGCTTACCGTGACGCGCTGCGGGCGCTGAACCCAGCCGGGCTGGTGGACTTGGTCGCCACCCCCGAGGCGAACTACGCCGTGTGGCGGCCACTGGCGGGGCACACCCTGGCTGACTTTGCCGCGCTGCCGGCCCGCCCCGAAGAGAGCCTGGACGCCCTGCGGCTGATGACCCAGCACTTGGCCGAACACGGCTACGCCCTGAGCGACGCCGACGTGAGGATGACCGGCCGGCGCGGTGAGCAGGCCACGCTGGCCTACCTGGAGCCGGCGCCACGGCGCACCGACGCCGAGATCGCGCGCCTGAACGCCCCCATCTTGCGCCCGGTATTTGAGGGCCGCACCCGGCCCCGGAGTGACATGGGCTGGCTCAGCTTCGTGCCGGGGCTGCTGCTGCTGGGGGCAGCTGGCTGGTATGGCTATCAGGCCACCCAGGCCTACCTCAACCCTGAAGTGGCGGTGGTGCAGCAGGTCACCGGCCTGCCCGCCAATGAAGCCGCGCAAAAGCTGGCCCAGAGCGGGTTCCGGGTCGCTTACGCTGAGGGCGAAGGCGACGCGGCCATCGGTTCGGTGCTGCGCCAGGAGCCTGAGGGCGACACCAACATGCCGCTGGGCCGCTTGGTCACGCTGACGGTCAACAGCCCGCCTGACCTGACCGTGCCCCGCGTAGAAGACCTTTCTGTGGACCGCGCCACCGTCAACCTCAAAGAAAGCGGATTCCGGCTCGGCACCGTGACCAAGATTGACGGCACCCCCACCCAGACGCCCCAGGGCCGCATCATCTCGCAGGACCCGCCTGCGGGCCTCTCAACTCAGCGCGGCCAGAGTGTCAATGTGCTGGTGTCTACGGGGGTCGCGGGCAAAGAAACCTGGATTCCTGATCTGACTGGCCTGGACTACACCTCGGCCCGCGAACACGCCCGCACCGCCGGTCTGGTGATTACCGACGTCAAGCCGGAAGAAAGCGACCTGCCAGAAAACACGGTGATTTCGCAGACGCCCAAGCCCTACGCCCGTATCGGCAGCGGCGAGAAGATGACCCTGACCGTGGCGGCTCCCAAGTTCAGCGAGCCACCCGCTGCGGTCGGGGCGCTTCCGGTGCCGCCTGCCTACGTGCCCCCCGCCCCGCCGCCCCCCTTGCCGGAACCCGAGCCAGAGCCGACTCCCGCTGAACCCACGCCCGCTCCTGCGGCGACACCTGGAACGGTGCCGGCGACGCCTCCCAGTATTGGCGCTGGCAGTGAACCGGGCGCCCAGGCGCGCGACGTGCAGCTCAATTACAAGTTCCCGGCCAATCTGCCAGCAGGCAACTATTCCATCGTGGTGCGCGATGAAGCCGGTCAGCGCGTGCTGATGGGCGCGACTTCCAGCGAGCAGTTGGCGGGGGCCCTGGCGTCCAGCACGGTGCAGGTCACTGGGCAGGCCACCTTTATCATCCTGCGTGACGGCGAAGTCTTCGCCACCTCCACGCCCTAACCTTCAAGTGTCACGCGGGGGAGAAGCTGGGGCCACAGGCCTCGCCGCTTCTCTCTCACCGCTGTTGAGCCTGGTTCCCGGAAGGAAGCTCCCTGCATGATCTACCTTGACTACGCCGCCACCCACCCCATGACCCCCGCCGCCCTGGCCGCTTACGCCGGGGCAGCGGCGCTGCCGGGCAACCCATCCAGTGTGCACGCCGCCGGGCAGCAGGCCCGAGAGAAGCTGGAAGAAGGCCGCGCCCGCATGGCGCAGGTGTTTGGCGTAGACCCCCGCCGCCTGACCTTGAACAGCGGCGGCACTGAGGGCGACAATGCCGTGCTGTTCGGAGTGGCGCAGGCGTATGAGGCGCGCTGTGGGCAGCCGGGCCACCTGATTACCAGTGCAGCGGAGCATTCGGCGGTGCTGGCCCCCGCCCGCGCCCTGGCTGAGCAGGGGTGGGACGTGACCTTTTTGGCCCCGGACGCCCACGGCCACCTTGACCCGGCGGCGCTGCAAGCCGCCCTGCGCCCCGACACCGCACTGGTCAGCCTTCACCACGCGAACAACGAAATAGGTACGGTGCAGCCTACGGCGCAGCTGGCGGCCATCGCTGCCGCCGCTGGCGTGCCCTACCACACCGACGCGGTGCAGGCCCCCGGCGTGTTGCCCGTGCCGCTGGATGACTGGGGCGTCAGCTACGCCACCTTCAGCGCCCACAAGTGGGGCGGGCCGCGCGGCGTAGGCGCGCTGTATTCGGCGCGTGGACATGACCTGCCCCCGCAGCAAATCGGTGGTGGGCAAGAAGGCGGGCAGCGGGCCGGCACCCAGAACACCGCCGGGGTTTACGCGGCGGGCGTGGCCCTGAGCGCAGCCGAAGAGGCGCGGGAAGCGACTTTTGCCCACCTGACCGAGCTGCGCCGCGCCTTCATGGCAGCGGTGGGTGACCTGCCCGGCCTGCGCTGGAACCACCCGCCAGACGGTCCCGGCTCCAGCCCCAAGGTCGCCAGCCTGACCCTGAGCGGCGCCGACGGTGAAGCCCTGCTGATGAATCTGGACATGGCCGGGGTCTGTGCCAGTGCGGGCAGTGCCTGCGCCGCTGGAACTATGCAACCCAGCCACGTGCTCACCGCCATCGGGCACAGCGAGGCCGAGGCCCGCAGCAGCCTGCGCTTCAGCTTTGGGGCGGGCACCTCGCTGACCGAAGTTCAGCAGGCAGCGGCGGCGCTGCGTCAGGCCGCCGAGTGGTCGCGGCTGGGCTGACAGCGGCAGTCGTGTGCAGGCGTCACGGCAAAGAGGCACGGAAACTGGCCCTGGCCCTAGGCAGTGAGAAGACTGGCGCAGCCAACAAAAAGAGCGCAGGCCCATCGGGGTCTGCACTCCGCTGCAACTTCGCCGCGCAGCCGAACTCAGCGGCTCAGATTCTGGGCGCTGTCATCCAGCAGGCGGCCCAGCGTCTGGAGCTGCTCTGCCGAGTCCGGGTCGGCGTGGCTGGCCGCCTGTTGGGTATCCGACGCCAGCTGCGACAACAGCCCCGACACCACCTGGCCGTCAACATCGCCGCTTTGCAGGTGCTGGTGCAGTTCCCGCAGGTTGCTCTCAATGGTGTCCGAACCGGGGAAATCCTGGTCGGCCAGGGTGCCCAGCCAGCCTTCAATATTCTCGGCGGCGCGCTGAAGTGCCAGGTTTTGAATCCCTTTTTGCAAGGCCGAAACGGTGTTTTCCAGAATGCTCATCTGTGTTCCTCCGGTGGAATGGGCGCGGCGCAGCGCAGACCGCCCGGTCAGAGTTCCGAACGGCGGCAACTAAGGTTGGCTGCTTCAACTCCGACTTTACGTGCCTGCCCTGAGGTTATGCTGGACTGCACTTGGCAAGAACTTAGGAAACAAGGTGCTGTGTGCAGGGTTACATCGCCCAGCGACGAACGGTTTTTTCAGTGGTGAAGGGCGCCCCGTCGGCTGGGGGGCACTGCGCCGACGCGACCTGATAACGCCCGACATTTACCACCAGGTCGGGGCGGCCGTCCCGGTTTACGTCCTCCTTGCGCCAGTCGCCCAGCTGATTCACGGTGGCGGTGCCCTGGCCGCAGTTCTGAAGGTTGCCGTCCAGCAGCACTTTTTCGCTGCTGCGGCGCCCATCCGCCGTGACCAGCGTCAGCTTTGAGCCGTACATGACAAAGTGGCCCCGGCAGGCCAGGGCATCACGGCCATCAAAGCGGCGGAACTTCAGGCATTCCTGCGCGGTGACGTTTGGCGTGTGGTGCACGGCTTTCCACTGTCCCCGCTCGCGGCGCAGTAGCGTAACACCGTCGCAGCTGTCCGACTGGGCCAGGCAGAGGGTCAGCAGCGCTTCTTGGCGGCCTGGTGCGCTGAAGGAACCAAAGGCCACGCTGGTTGGGATTCGCCCGTTCATCACGGGCAGCTTGGCTCCTTCTGCGCCGATGGGAGCAAACTCCACCTGGCAGCCTGGCTTGCCAGAGCAGTAGGCCGCGCCCAGCACCCGCGCCTGATGAGCGTCTGGGCGCACGCTGTCGGTCCTCACCTGAGGTGCAGGAGCATTCCAGGCGGGGAAGGCAAGCGCGGTCAGGCTCAGTAAAGTGGTGAACATAGCGCGAGTCTCTAGACTCGCGCTGATGTCTGCCTTATGGCGTTCTCAATGTGGATGAACTCCCAGGGAATGCCGTCTCAGGTCACCGGGGCCGGGGCTTTCGGGTCAGAGGCAAGCACGGCGTATATCAGAGTGTCAGTCCATTCGCCCTGTGCCACCAGTTCTGGCGCAGATGGGCTTCCCGCTGCATCCCGACCCGCTCACACAGGCGGGCTGAGGCCAGATTGCGGGCGTCCATTTGCGCGGCTACGCGGTGCAGGGCGTACCCTTCAAAAGCCAGCCCCAGCGCCGCCCTTACAGCTTCGGTGGCCAGTCCCTTCCCAGCCACCGCTGGGTGAAAGACCCAACCGATTTCAGCGCTCAGGCCGGTGTCGTCGGTCAGCCAGAGCGAGAGGTCGCCCACCACCCGTCCCCCATATTCACAGGCAAGGGCCAGGTGGCCGGAGCGCAGGTCATCCTGCTGCCGCCGCTGCTCAAGCTTCTGGGCAGTGCGCTCCTGGTCCCACGCATCCTCCAGCAGGAAGCGGGCCACCCCATCCAGGGAGCGGTAGGCGTGCAGGTCGGCTGCATCTTCCCCGGCAAAAGGCCTCAGCAGCAGGCGCTCGGTGGTCAGAGGGAGCAGTTCCAACGGCCTAAGCTCCGGCGTGCCCCTGCGCCGCGCCAGGCCGCTTGAGCGCCAGCTGACCGCAGGCCGCGCCCGCATCTTTGCCACGGGAGCGCCGCACGCTGACGTCTACACCCCGGTCTTCCAGCAGATCGTAGAACGCCTGGATCTGCTCCTCGGTACTGCTGACAAAGTTGCTGCCGGGCCAGGGATTCATGGGAATCAGGTTCACGTGGCTGACCAATCCTTCCAGGCGCTCGGCCAGCAGCTCGGCCTGCCACAGGTGGTCGTTGATGCCGCGCAGCATGGTGTATTCCATGGTGATGCGCCGGCCCGTCTTGGATTGGTAGTCGCGGGCCGCCTGCATGATTTCGTCAATCGAGTTGGCCCCGCCGGTCGGAATAATCTGCTGGCGGGTTTCCTCGTCCGGGGCATGCAGGCTGATTGCCAGTTTGATGCCCAGGTCGTCTTCTTCGGCCAGGCGGCGAATGCCCTTGGCGATGCCCACCGTACTGAGGGTCACGCGGCGCTTGCTCATGCCCAGCGCCTGCGGGTGCAGCAGAATTCGGGCGGCCGCCATAGTGTTCTCGTAGTTCAGCATGGCTTCGCCCATGCCCATAAAGACCAGATTGCGGATTTCGCGGGGCTCAATACCCTCGCCGCCCGCCACCGCCAGCACCTGCCCCACGATTTCACCGGCGCTCAGGTTGCGCCCAAAGCCCATTGCCCCGGTCGCGCAAAAAGCGCAGCGGGCCGGGCAGCCTACCATGGTGCTCACGCAAATGGTCTTGCGGTCCAGGTAGGGCATGTACACCGCTTCCATCTGCCGGCCATCGGGCAGGGTAAAGAGGTACTTGACCGAGCCGTCGTCGCTGCGAAAAGTCTCAATATCGGTAAAGGGGTTCAGCCGCCAGCCGCGTTCCAACTCGCCGCGCATTTCGGCGGGCAGTGTGTGCATTTGTCCGAACTCGCCTACCCCCTGCCCATACACCCACTCCAGCAGCTGCTTGCGCCGAAAGCCGGGCAAGGGATAGTCATCGGGGTGCAGGTCCAGCAGCAGCGGCTGGGGAGCCTGAGCAGCAGTGGCGGTGGTGGGCGCGGCGATCATCAGACCAGTCTAACGTCAGTGGATTGGGGGGAATGTTCTGGGTCCCGCCAGTTCGGGCGCCGGCAAGCTGGAGACGGCCAAGGTCAAGGGAAGATGACACGCAGAAGGTAACCTGAAAAAGCCCCCACCCATAGAGGCAGGGGCCAATGTCAGGAAGCGGGGCTTAGCGGAACAGCAGGTCCAGCAGGTTGATGGTGGTGGTGCGGGGAGCCTGGCTGAGGTTGATGCCGCCGTCACGGTTCACGTTGATGGTGGCGATTTCGGCAGGCTGGTTCGGAGCCACGATCACAATCTGATACTGACCACGGGGCACGCTGGCCGTCACCTGACCGTTGCGGATGGTGCCCACTTCGTTGCCGTTCATGAATACGCGGCCACCGTTCAGGCTGCTGCGCACGGTCACGTTGTAGCTGCCGGAAACCGGAGCTGGGGTCACGGGGGCGGGGCTTACCGAGCCGCCACGGAAGTCCACGTTCAGGTTGGTGGTGCGGCCCTGGGCCACAGTCACGGTGGTGCGGAAATCAGCGAAGCCGGGAGCGGCGATGCGCACAGGGTAGCTGCCCGGCTGAATGCCGCCGAAAGTCTGGTTCGCGGCGCCCAGGACGCGGCCGTTGAGGATCACCGAGGCATTGTTCACGTTGGTGCCCACAAACAGGCTACCGGTACGGACCGGGGTACGCTCGGTCACGTCAAAGAAAGCGGTGTCGCTGACCCAGCTGTTCTGGGGCAGGGGGTTGACGACGATGCTCAGGGCCTGGGCCAGACCCTGCTGACCGCTCACGTTCACGTTGGCGAACTGGCTCTGGGCATTTTCAAAGTTGGCCAGGTCATTCAGGCTCAGCTCGGTCAGGCTGGCGAGGGCCAGTACCTTGTTCAGGCCGGCGGGGCCGTCCACGCTGTAGCTGAAGTTGGCGTTGGCAGCAGGGAAGGTCCATGTAGAGTTGGCGGGCACGTAGTTGGAGCCGCTCAGGCGGTTGGGCAGAATCTGGTCCACTTTGCCGTCGGCGCCCACATTGAACAGATACACGTAAGCGTCACGGTTGGTCTTGACGTTCAGCTTGATGCCTTCACCGATGCGGTAAGAAGGCACGGCGTTGCCGGTACTGTCCTTGTCCACGCTGACCTGAACATTCAGGTCGGGCTGGGTGGGGTTCACGATGATGCTCTGGGCGCTGATGGTCTGGGCACCGGCCGAACCGGCCAGCAGGGTCAAGGGGAGCAAAGCTGCTTTGATCGTTTTGTTCATGGGCTCAGGCTACGGCCCCCAACTTGACCCACCGTGAGACGGGACGGGCGCAAGGTTAATAGTCATTCAGGCCACCGTCAGACCTGTTGGCTTTCTGACCAGCACTCCGAAAAGGCCGTCCTGCACGCAGTGGCTGGCGATAACTGGCAACGTCCCAGGGCATTTTCTCTGACTCTGGCCGCCATCGGCCCCCCTAACGAATGATCCGGGCCGGCTCGATGCTCGCAGCGCGGCGTGCCGGAATCAGCGCTGCCAGCAATGTGGTCAGCAGGCCCACCGCATTGACCCACAGCAAGTCGGTCAGGCGCACCTGCACTGGGAGCGTGGTGATGAAATACAGGTCGCCGGGAATCTGAAAAGGGCGCGCAGTGAAGTAGGCGGCGATGCCCAGGCCCAGCAGGTTGCCCAGCAGCAACCCCCCCAGGCCCAGGACAAGCCCTTCAAGCAAGAAGGTGCGGGTAATGGTGCCCTGTGTGGCCCCGATGGCCCGCAGGATGGCGATTTCCTGGGTCTTTTCGAACACGGCCAGCGTCATCACGTTGGCGATACCGAAGGCCGCCACGATCACGATCAGAAACACCACAAAGCCGATCACCTGCTTTTGCAGCTTCAGCTGGTCCAGCAGCGTGCCGTACAGTGACTGCCAGGGGGTGGCGGCGTAAGGCAACTGCGCCGTCAGGGCATCCCCCACCTGCGGCGCCCGTTCCGGGTCAGCCAGGCGGACCTGGTAGCCGGTGATGTTGCCGGTGCCCTGCACCTGCTGCAAGGTGCCCAGGCTGGTAAAGGCGTAGCCGGAGTCAATCAGATAATTGCCGGTATGAAAGACGCCCTTGACGGTCATTTCGCGGCGCTGCTGCCCGCTGTTGAGCAGATTGATCCGCTCCCCCGGGTAGGCCCCGATATTGCGGGCCAGCGCCGCCCCCAGCAGAATCTCGCCGTTGCCCAGTGTCCTGAGCAGCTGTCCCTCTTCAGGGCGCAGTTCCAGCACGTCGGCGGCCTGTGGGCCAACCCCAAACAGGGTGCTGAAATCGGTACCTGCCCCGCGGTACTGGTCGGCGGGGCGGGTGAGCAGCGCCTTGTCGGCCAGGAAAGGGGTAAAGGCGGCCACCTCGCTGTTCGCGGCCAGGGCCTGCTCTATGGCCCGGTCCTGGCCGCCTGGGGTGTACGGCTGCATGCTGAGGTGGGGGCTGGCCCGCAGGGTGGCGCTGATCAGGGCGCCGGTAAAGCCGTTGGTGAGGCTGAGCGCAGCGATCAGTACCGCTACGCCTACGGCGATGCCCGCCACGGTCAGCAGGTTCTGGGTACGGCGCTTGCCCAGGTGGGCGCGGGCCAGCAGCCAGGGCAGGCGCCGGGCGGCAGTGGCCGGGGCAGAAGCAGAAGAAGGCACAGTGGGGCTCAGCATAGCGAAAAGGAGCTGAGAGACAGAACGTGGCGAGGAACTGCGGGGGAGCAAGGCAAAAGAAAACAGAAAGCAGAAGGTGGGGGAGCGTTCCCTGCCTTCTGCTTTCTGCCGTTTGCTGGTCTTTGCCGGTTACCGGACCACAGTCACGCGGACATTGCGCACGCCCCAGCTCATCGCCTGAGAGCGGGTGGGCATCCAGACGTCAATCTGGTTGCGCTTGCGGGCGTGCATGGTGTCTTCCACCACGAAGATGCGGCCATTCACGTAGGGGTGACGGCCACTGAGGTCCTGAATGCGCAGGCGGGTGCCGTAAGGAAACAGGCGCAGCATGTCGCGGCTCAGGGCCACCACGCCGGGCCGGGTGCGCGTGCCGGTCGCGGTAATGTGCGGGGTGGAATCGGTCTGGGCCGAGAGGCTGTTGTAGGCGGTGGACTTGAGTACAGCGGTGCGGCCAGCCGGAGCGCGGGCCCCCAGTACCACGTCGCTGGGCTGCTCGGCAGTCGTCCGGGTGGGGGTCAGGGTCACCGCTGGGTTCACATATGGCAGGGGGCGGACAGCGTCGCTGCCCAGGCCTGATTGGCTAAGTGCCGACTGCACAGCGCGGTCGGCCAGCTGAGCAGCTGGAAGGGGCGGTAGGGCCAGGGCAGGGGAAGTGAGGGCAAAAACGCCCAGCGCGGCGGTAGCCAGCGCGGTCAGCATTGTGTGGTTTGGCATGAAGCTCCTTGGTACTGCCCACTGGGGGCAATCTTTGGGTGAGGCAGGGCAAAAAACGCGGGGAAGGTGGGAAGAAGGCCGCCGCCTGCGCCAGAGGCAAAGTCCTCCGGCCCAGCGTGGCCTCCGGGCACACTCCCCGAATGGCTTTCAGAACCTAGCAACTTCGGCTGGTCTGGACCCTGTTTCCGGTTTCATTTGTATGAGAAAATTCCCATGATTTTCCGCAGTGGCCGTATCCCTCCTGCTCGGCTGCCCTGGGAAATGGGTGCGGACCCAGGGACCGAGCAGGGGGGACGCAGCTGCCTTCACCATAGGCAGGGGTGATGAGAGTGTGATCACACCTACCTGATCGAGAGGCCGCACCTGACCCGCACCGGGAGGCCGAATGTGCCTATGGTCACAGCGCAAAGTGGCTCTGGGATGTGGTCGCGGTGCCGGCGAAGGAGTCTCACATTCGTCGCCGTCTCTCATCTGGCCCAGGCGGCGGGTGGCTGTTGGGCGCAGCGGGCCTGATGCGACTTTGCCTGAACCGGCAGCCATTTAGACTGGGGGCATGACTTCTCCCTTGTTGACCCCGGTGCCCCGCGCGAGCCGCGCTCTGCCGGCTGGAGCCCTGTGGGCGGCGCTGGGCATCGCGCTGGGTGCGTTCGGCGCCCACGCCCTGAGCGGCCGCCTGAGCGCCCCCGACCTGGCGATCTTTGAGACTGGCGTGCGCTATCAGATGTATGCCGCGCTCGCCCTGTTGGCGCTGGGCGCGGCCGGCTATGGTGGCTGGCCGCTGCGGCTGCTGCTGCTCGGAAGCGTGATTTTTAGCCTGAGCCTGTATCTGCTGGTGGGGCTGAACGTGCGCTGGCTGGGAGCAATTACTCCCATCGGCGGGGTGCTGATGATCACGGGTCTGGTCTGGCTGGCTGTGCTCAGCCTGCGGCGCTAAGGGGGCCGCAGGGCCCGCGTGGGGCAGACCGAGGCGGGGCCGGCCGAGGCTGGGCACGCCCGGCGGGGTGGGCCTGCGCTAGAATGCCCCGCGGGTATGTCACTCGC
>JAUNHF010000239.1 GCA_030524065.1 Deinococcus sp. | reverse complement strand
TTGACCTGAGCGAAGTGATGTTTATCGCCACCGCCAACTATCCCGACCAGATTCCCGAAGCGCTGATGGACCGCATGGAAGTGATCGAGTTCAGCTCCTACATCGAGCAGGAAAAGCTGGAAATTGCCCGCCGCTACCTGGTGCCCCGTCAGCTGGACCAGAACGGCCTGAAGAAAAACCAGATTACCCTGACCGACCCGGCGCTCGAAAAGCTGATCAGCAACTACACCCGCGAGGCCGGCGTGCGGAACCTGGAGCGCGAAATCGGCACCGTGGCCCGCAAGGTGGCCCGCCGCGTGGCCCTGGGCGATATCAAACGCGCCCGCGTGACCGACGCCGAGCTGGAGCGCTACCTCGGCAAGCCCCGCCACACCCCCGAATCCGAAGCCGCCGAGGACACGGTGGGCGTGAGCACCGGCATGTTTTATACCCCGGTGGGCGGCGACATCCTGTTCGTGGAAACCAGCGTCATGCCCGGCAAAGGCGGCCTGGTCCTGACCGGGCAACTGGGCGACGTGATGAAGGAATCGGCCCGCGCCGCGCTCACCTACGCCAAGACCAACGCCGAGCGCTTCCACATCGACAAAGCCCGCCTGGACGACTCCGAGATTCACATTCACGTGCCGGCTGGCGCCATTCCCAAAGAGGGTCCCAGCGCTGGCGGCGCCATCGCCACGTCACTGATCAGCGCCCTGAGCGGCGTCCCGGTCCGCCGTGACACGGCCATGACCGGCGAAATGACCTTGACCGGGCGGTACCTGCCGATCGGCGGCCTCAAGGAAAAAGTTCTGGGTGCCCGCCGCGCCGGAATCAAGCACATTATCTTGCCGGCGGCCAACGAGCCCGACATTGCCGACATTCCCACCCACCTGCGGGCCAGCATGCAGTTTCATCCCTGCGCCACGCTGGACGAAGTGCTGGATCATGCCCTGGTGGGCGGCCTGGGGGCGCTGGAAGGCGAGGACGTGACCCCACCGCCCGCTGCCGGCGCACCCAAGAAGGCCAGCGGCAGCAAGGGCCGCAGCCGTAAGGGCGAAGCCAACGCCTGACGGATGCAGATGGTAGGGAACAGGGCAGAGGACGAGACAGGCAGTCCTCTGCCCTGTTCCCTGCGCCCGCTTCTGAACTTCTGGGCCTTACTCTGAACGGAGGAGATGTTATGTCTGACGCAAGCCAAACGCCGCCCCTCACTTTTCTGGTTGCCAGCCCCCACCTGCGGGGAAGTTTCTTTGGCGACGCCCTGATCCTGCTGCTGGAGCACACCGAGGAAGGAGCCGCCGGGCTGGTGGTCAATCAGCCGATGGATACCCCGGTCAGCGACCTGCTGCCCGACGCCCCGGACGCCAGCGGCACGGCGCTGCTGGGCGGGCCGGTGCAGCCCCAGGTGGGCTGGTGCCTTTACCAGCGTCCGGTGCAGTCGGGGGGCGAGCTGCGGCTGGCCGCTGGCCTGATGGCGACCACCCACGCCGAGACCTTTACGCAGGTGCGGGCCAGCGGGCAGCCTTACCGCCTGCTGCTGGGCTACGCCGGATGGAGCGCTGGGCAGCTGGAACAAGAAACCCGTGACGGTGCCTGGCTGTGGCTGGAAGAAACCGGCCCGGCCCTGATTTGGGACACCCCGGCGGCGGACTGCTGGCAAGCGGCGCTGGACCGCCTGGGCGTGGACCCCAGCACGGTGGCGAGTGGGGGAGCGCAGGCATGAGCCTCCCTGATGTCCTGGCCCGCATCCGCACTGCCGAGGCCTGCGCCGGCCGCCCCGAGGGCAGCGCCCGGCTGGTGGCCGTGACCAAGGGGCACCCGCTAGAGGAAATCCGGAGCAGGGTGCTGGCCCACGGCCACTTTCCGCTGGGCGAGAACCGGGGGCAAGAGGTGCGCGACAAAGTGGCCGAGTGGTCCGAAACGGCGCAGGGCGCCCCGCAGCCTGAGTGGCACTACATCGGGCCGCTGCAAAGCAACAAGGTGAAATATCTGGAGCGGGTGGCCCTGATCCACGCCATTGAGGACGTGGCACAGGCGCAGGTGCTGGCCGAGTACGGCCAGAAGTGGGGCCGCGCTCCCGGCGTGCTGCTACAAGTGCACAACGGCGAAGCGCAGAAGCACGGCATTGCTCCGGCCCAGTTGGTGGACGTGCTGGCCGGCGTGCGTGCCACCGGCCTGGACGTGCGCGGCCTGATGGTGATGGCCCCCTATGGGCAGCCGGCAGAGGCCCGCCGCATCTTCCGTGAGACGGCTCAGCGGGCACACGACCTGGGCCTGAGCGAACTGAGCATGGGCATGAGCGGCGACTTCGAGGCGGCGGTGGAAGAAGGCTCCACGCTGGTGCGGGTGGGGTCGGCGCTGTTTGGGTGATGGGCTGCCTGGGTGATCGGCGGCCTAGGGTCTGTCTGACTGAAGCTTCAAAGCCATATCAAGATGCAGGCGACATGGACAGCAGCGAGAAACTGATGACCTCGCTTTTCGTAGCGCGTGGCGATCGCCCGAAAATCCTTCAGTCGATTGATCGCGCATTCCACAACATGTCGTCCTTTGTACGCTTCGCTATCAAAGTTAGGAGGCCGTCCACCTTGCCTCCCCTTATGCAGTCGAGTTCGGCGAGCGTCTGCCCGTTCCGGGCAGACACAGCGAATCCCCCTCTGCCGCAACAAGCTGCGGTATTTCCCTGCTCCGTAAGCTCGGTCCATTCGCAGAGTCGTTGGACGTTTACGAGGCCGTCCACGGCCTCGACGTGGGACTCGCACAGCGTCCAGAAGTGGAGTTAGGAAATTACCATCGAATGCTTGTCCAGCTGAGAGCAGCACACTCAAGGGACGACGGTGACCATCGGTCAAGAGATGGAGTTTGGTGGTTCGTCCCCCTCGACTGTACCCAAGCCATTCGCATGTCGGGTGCCCCTTTTTTCCCGCTGAGCAGGTTGCTTACGGGCACCCACCGCGCTGCGGTGGGCTTTGATATGGGTGCTATCCAGTGCTGCCCCATCCCAGTCAATCTCGCCACGTTCATCTGCTTGCACTTGTAAGGTGGTGAGGATGGCTTGCCAGGTGCCGTCCCTGGACCAACGTGTGAAGCGGTCGTAGCACGTTTGCCAGGGACCATAGCGTTCAGGGATATCACGCCAGGGAGCGCCAGTACGCAAACGCCACACGATACCGTTGATGACTCGGCGATGATTGACATACGCGTGTCCTCGCTTGGGGTCAGATGGAAGCAGTGGAGCAAGCTTGCTCCACTGCTTCTCCGAAAGGTCTGTCCGGCCCATATGTAAATTCTGCCGTAAGTTCAGTCAGACAGACCCTAG
>JAUNHF010000238.1 GCA_030524065.1 Deinococcus sp. | reverse complement strand
AATGGCTGGCGGACGGGGCCCGTAACGCTGGCCCCACAGATGAGGCCGAAGCCCTGTTCTTCTCCCGCTGGCAGGATGACCTCTGCCACAGGGAGAGCGGGGCGCTGCAGCGGCTGGCCGAACTGCTGGACCCGGAGCTGGCTGAGCAACTTCGCAGCGAGGAGCAGGAGATCCCGGCAGAACCCGCGGACGCGTAAGGCCCTTCCCAGTCCCCCACCCAGCCCCCCACGTGGGGGGCTTTTTTTATGTCCGGCCCGGTAGTACCACTTCCCTCGCCGGGAAACAGCACCCCGGCAGTAGGGAGGGGCATGAACACCAACGAGATCCGCAGGGCACTGAGGACCGCCGCCGCCAAGCTGGACCGGGAGAGCCGGGGGCAGTACCCGCAAATCCGCTATGAGATGGTGGTGGCGGCGGGCACCCTGCGCTCCATCGCCACCGGGATGCCGGGCTGCTCCCCAGAGGAGGCCCTGGACTACCTGCGTCGGCAGCGCACGCTGCTGCGCCGTCAGGCTGAACCGTTCGCTTGCAGGCAGCTCAGCCAGGTCATCTGGGACGCCCTCATGGCCGAGGTGAGGGCCGAACTCCAGGCCTCCTGAGCTTGCGCCCCCCTGGTGGGGGCCTTTTTTTCTGTCCCGCCCAGTCAGTCCCCCTCGCCGGGGACAAGGCACCCCGGCAGGAACAGGGGCATGGGATCAGACATTTACGGCAAGGTGCAGGTTCGCACAGGCAGCGAGTGGCAAGACGTCAGCAGGGACCGATTACCAGAAGAACTCTTTGACCGCAACTACGCCATGTTCGCGGTGCTGGCGGACTTCCGGAACGGGTACGGGGTGCCGGCCATCAGTAGCCCCCGTGGCGCTCCGGAGGAAGAGGAGCCGCAGGAACGACTGGTGTACGAAAGCTGGGTGCTGCTCAGCGAACTGCTGGACTACGACTGGGAAGGCCCGGCGTGGCAGCAGGAGATTTGCTCTATCGGCGAGACCTACCCGCTGCACGCCCTGACCCAGGGCTGGCGCAAGGCCGCCCTGCCCGCACTCCAGGCGCTGGGTGAGCCGGAAGATGTCCGCTTCGTGTTCGGCTTCGATTGCTGACGCGGCGCCCCCCACGTGGGGGCCTTTTTTTTCCCTTGGTGCCACAGGGCCCCCTGCGCCTTTTCTTTTGCCCTGCCAGCTGGGCCTGTTCTCCCAGGCCGCCCCGCCGCGCCGCCATGCTCCTCTCCCTGGCCGGACAAAAAACACTCCGGCAGCAGGCAGGGGTATGAACTACGCCATCTATCAGCCCACCCTCATCCTGCCCGACTGCCAGCAGCTGCAGTTCCCGGAGGATTACCGCCTCACCGGCAATGTCCAGGGCGAGAGCCTGAAGGCCGCCTTCATGGACGCCCAGGCCCAGGGCCTGCGGGTGGAACCCGGCACGGTGCTCGAAGAACTCTCCGGTGGTTACGCACGGCACCGCTGCATCCAGGTCCACTGGGAGCTGCTGCCGAAAAACACGGACCGAGTGGCCCGGATTCATCCGCTGGAGTGGGAACCCTGCCCCCAGGAGGGGCGTACACTGGAGCAAAAGGAGCTGTCATGACCGCACACGCATATCCTCAGGCCCCACGCGTTGACCTGGCCAGAATCCTGGAAACGGAAGACTACTCGCTGGAGAACATCGAAGCGGTGGCCCTCAGCCTGGGTGGCCGTCAGGGTGCGGATCACTTCCTGAACAAGCGCTTTCCGGAACTCGGCGGCCGCACGCCAGGAGAAGCCGTGAATGACGGTGATGGCGAGGGCGTCATGTATTTCTTGCTGAGGTTCTGAGCCGTGGCCTACAATTCAACTGCCCTGACGGCCCTGCGTGGAGACACCCACCGGGGCCGTTTTTATAGAAGCGTGCCGCTGGAGCACTTCTACACGATGCTGTCCACCGTGGGGGCCGAACGCGGCGACAACCGTTACTCCACCCGGACGTTCGCTGCGGCAAGCAAGCCACTTTATGTGGCCGAAGAGCCTGACGTGGCTTTTCTGGAAGCGCACCAGCAATTTCTGAGCAAGTTCGGGCGTGTCTCCATTCCTGCGTTCGTGGTCTTTCCCCTGGAAGTCACCCTCAGCCGCGTGCTGGACTTCACCGATGACCGCGTTCTCTCAGCACTTGGCCTTGAACCCATGAGCCTCACCGGGGACTGGCGCAGCCAGCCGGGACCGGCGCTCACCCAGCGCCTGGGAGAAGATGCCTTTGCCGCTGGCTTTGAGGCCATCCTGTATCCCAGCGCCCGCGTGCCGGGGCGCACCAACCTGGTGCTGTTCACCGCCCAGCTCGCGGAAGGCGACCACTTCCGTTTCGATATCCCACCGGACATCCGCCAGGTGGTGAGCCGCTGAGACACTGAGCTGCTGCTCCCTCGCCGGGCAAAAGCACCCCGGCAGCAGGCAGGGGCATGACCAACATCACCAGTACGACCTCTGCCCCACTCGCCCTGCCCAGCCCCCTGGACGCCGCACTGATCCGGCTGCAGGACGCAGCACACCACCACAACATCTGTATGATGCGGCACAACGAAGACCGCGAGCGCCCCGTGACCGTGCACAGCGAAGGGGAACATATCGTCCTGCGGAGTGAGGACCGCGAGGAGCGCTTCACCGCCGACGGCCTGATCATTCACGGCCGGGGGGGCAGCTTCAACCTGGCGTACGCCCAGGATGAAGCCATGGCCCTGGACACCGTCATGCCTCTGAACCGGCCGGTGGACCTGCTGGACAGCAAGGGCGACGGCTATATGGACCAACTGTACCGCTGGCTTGCAGAAGCCGGGTTCACCGTGCACAGCTCATGGATGCGCCGCTGGAAGTACAACTTCATGGCCTGGCTGCTGCGGGCCAGCCGCGTGGAAGCGGACGGCCAGGAAACCGTGCTGTGGTTCACTGAGCGCGAGGCCGATTGGGAGGGCGGCTCGGACGAGCTGTACGCGGGCACGCACTGGCTGGCCACCTTCCTGAACCCTCACGATCAGGAATCCTGGGCGCTGTTCAGCAGGACGGACGAGGAACTGAAGGCCGATGAGCAGACCTACGGCATCACGCTCACACCGCAGCCGGACGCCCTGGAGATGTACGGCTGGCGGCTTTCGCACGCGGCCCTGGACGCACTGATTCAGGCGGCCCAGCAGGGCACCCTGAAAGACGCAGCCATTCCAGACGGCGTGCCCAGCGACTTTTACACCGGGGAGCTGTACCTCCAGCACGTCCTTCACCGGGTCAGCCGCGAGGAAGCCATCCAGGAGCGCCAGCGGCAGGAACAGGAGCGACAAGAACGGG
>JAUNHF010000237.1 GCA_030524065.1 Deinococcus sp. | reverse complement strand
CCACGATGCTGCTGGAGCAGACGGGCGACATCTACATCGTGGCCCGACACATGCGTCACAGCAGTGTCGGGACCACTGAGGTGTATGCGAAGCTGAACCCCAAGAAGCTGACGCTGGCCCTCAGCCAGTGGTGAGGAAAGCCCCGCATTTGCGGGGCTTTTTCTGGCCGATACCGCGCCCGATTTTGTGTGGGGTCAGGTCAGAGATGCCAGCCTTCAGGCCGCTCCTTGATGGGCTTGGCCGGTGCGCCAACCGCCGTGCAGTTGGCAGGCAAGGACTTGGTGACCACTGCCCCCGAGCCGATGATGTCCAGGCCCCGATTTCCAGACCCTGATTGACCGTCGCGTTGGTGCCCAGGTCTGTACCCTCCCCGATGGTGACGTTACCGCTGATAACCGCAGACGGGGCGATGGTCACGAAGTCGTGCAGCACGTCATCATGGGCCACCGTTGCCATGATGTTGATGAGCACGTGACGCCCGATTTTGTAGTCGTTTGTGGTAGTGACATTGGCGCAAATGACCGTCCCCTCTCCGATCTCGACCTCATCACCAATCACGGCAGTGGGGTGAATCAGGGTGGCGAAGCGCGTGTGTCCCAGTGCTCTGATTTTTTCCACGACCTTGCGGCGCGTGGGCGGGGCGCCGATGCCGACCACCACGTAGGTGTCCGGGTGGTCCCCCAGCCAGTCAAGGTCACCCAGGACGGGGAGGCCATGAACCTGCGTGCCGTGCGTCGCTGCGTTACCGTCGAGCCAGCCGACCATGTCCCAAGGCTCCGCCCCCCCAGCGCTGCGGTTGATGTCCCGCACGAGCTGATGCAGCTCGCGGCCCAGCCCGCCGGGGCCGACGATGACGAGGGGTAGACGAAGGGCATTGCTGTCGTACTCTGGTGTCATAGCCACATAGTAGTCACAAACGGACTCATCAGGCCCGCCGCACCTCGACCACCGCCGTTACGGTGATGACGCTAAACGTGCGGGGGATAGTGATGCTAATTAGTGCTGCATCGTTTTGTCGCCATGCCGCCGCAGGGCCACCGTTATCACCATTACGTGCGCTCACGCTCACGGCTAGCCACTTCCGGTTCACGGTCTGAGTGGGTAGCAGGTCAAACTGTGCTATCCGGTCAGCGTCCAGCGCGTCGTACGCCACCGTCCACACCACCTCATAGCGCAGCACGTCGGGGTCGTCGCTCAGGAGCGTCACTTTTTTGTTGTAGTCAGCAGGCGTTTCGCGATTCAGAGCTACGCTATCCACCTTGTTGACGTTGAAATATGGCGCAGGCAGAGGCTCTAGGCGCTCGCCGGGTGCGGCTGACACCACCGGGCGAGCGTACCCTGCTGTCGTGTTCCCCGCCGCGTAGCCCTCGCGCTGAACGACAACGACGGCTTTTGCGCTGCCCAGGGGCGCTCCGGTGAGGTTCTGCACTTTGTTGTTCGTGACCCTCGCCCCCACGCTGTTGACATAGAGAGCCGCGTAATAGTCATTGGCATACGTCGCATTGGTCAGCGTCATGTCGCTGTACTTGCCGCCGCTGGCGGGGATGGGCACCGTGTTGTGCTTGTCCACCAGATTGCCGTCTGCGTCCCGTTCCTGAATCACCTTGCCCTGAGCGTCTCGTGCCCAATCCAGGTGTGCGCCTGTAATCACGTCGTACATAATCTGCCCGTTTGTGGTTTCCACAAGGACGTTTCCGCATTGCTCCCCAGCACGCGGGTCCAACGCGACAATCTCCAAGCCGCTCAGGTCCACGTCCAGCGCGGGATTGCTCACAATGGCCCCCATTACTCCCTGGTCGCAGCGCACTTTGCCACTGACCGTGTTCCGCACGCCGGAGACAGATACCTCAACTTTGACAGATGTGTTCTGGCAATTGTGTTCAAACGTGCCATGAACATGATTGTCCATCACGCTAGATGCACCGCTGTGACTTAGGCCCGCTCCGTCATTGTGGTGAACCCAGATGTCATCGCATTTCAAACGGTGCGTTCCGTTTTCAATGCTGACCCCCAGGCCCATGTTGCCGCTAACCTCGGGGCGTCCGGTGATTCTGCCGTCAAGGTTGAACTGCTCGAAGCCCTTATAGAAGAACGCCTCCCAGCACATCCCGGCGCGGGGCGAGGTGGATTTACCCGCCCGCCCGGTGTCGTTGTATCTGCCGCCGTGGATGTGGAGGTTGTTGCTCCCGCACGGACTAATGGCCTGTCGGTAACTGCGGGTGGCCTCGCACTCCCACAGCACAATGTCCGTAGGCAGCATGGCCTGTGTGACCACTTCGCCCTGGCCCACGAACTCATCCTCGATAGCGCCCGTTGTGAAACCGTCCATCATGGCGCGGTCGGCTTTGCACCAGTACAAGCGGATGCGGTGGGCGCGGCGTCCAAACAACCACGCACTACGCGGCCCGCCCCGGCCCGAAATATCACTGCCGACAGGTGTGCGAACGTCCAGCCTGCCGTCATAGGTGATGTTGTAGATGTCGAAGTCGCTAGCGTCCAGAAAGACGAATCCGCTCCGGTAGAGCATGTCCGTGCGTCCGGTGGCGGAGTAGGCGTCTGCGAAATTGTCACGCATGGTGGGGTCAGCCGTGATAATCAGCCCGTTGCCCTGCACAGTGATGTTCGCGTTGGGTCGGTCCCGAACCCACAGCGAGCAGGTATCGCGCTGGATGAGTGTCACCTTCGGGCAAACCAGCGTGCCGCCCTTGCGTGTGGACGCCAGCGCGTCCATGAACGTCTGCGCGGGTGCGCCGTCCTCGACACCGTAGTAGGTGGCGTCTACGGCCACGCGATTCAGTTGGTTGATCGTCACAGCAGCGGGCGTCTCGGCGGTCACGGCGTTGCCGTCCCAGGCCACGTCCACGATGCCACTGCCACGCACAACGCGGTAAATGGCGGCGGGGTCGCCTGCGCGGGGTTCGCGGCTCAGCGGGCGCACACCAGTGATGCTGCGCGTCTGCTCAATGGCCTCCAGGGTCGCGGCGTTGTTTTTATCCTGCTCACGGCGCACCACGCCATGCAGCGTATCGAGTGCCTCGGCTGCCTCGACGGGGAGCAAATGTCTTTGGGGTAGGGTCATGCGAGATCAACCTCCACGGTTGCGAGCGTGATGCCGGAGTTCGGCAGGGTGACGGTGCCAGCGCGAACGGCACCGGCGCGGAGCTGGGTGATTTCGACGTAGCCGGGCTGGTTGTCAGTCACAGCCCAGGGGGGCAGGTTCAGGGCGGCGAGGCGGGCATTCTGGAGAGTGATGTTCTGCGCGGTATCGGCCAGCGCTTTATCGACCCGCGCCACCGTTCCTGCTGCCGC
>JAUNHF010000236.1 GCA_030524065.1 Deinococcus sp. | reverse complement strand
CCCAGAGCCTGCTGGAAACCGCCAGCGAGCGCGCCGCCCGCCTGGCCGCCGAAGCCCAGAAGGAGTGGCACAGCCGCGCCGAGCAGGCCAGCGATACCCTGGACGATGTCCGCAAGGACGCCCGCCGCAGCGTGATGGGTCTGGCCGACCAGGGCGAGCGTCAGGTCAAGCAGGCCCAGCGCAGCGCCCGCCGCGCTGCCCACCAGGGCGGAGAGCAGCTCGAAGACCTCCAGAGCACCTTCCTGGGCTTCCTGAGCCGCAGCGGTGACGAACTGGAAGACCGCCGCCGCCAGATGGAGCGCGACCTAAGCCGCGCCCGCCGCGACGCCGAGCGTGAACTGCGCAGTGCCAAGCGTGACTGGCAGGCCGGCAAGCTGGAGCGCGCCATCGAGAAGAAAGTGGCGCCCCTGCAAAAAGTGGCCGAGCGCGAATTCGGCCGCTTTGAAAAGGACGTGCTCAAGCAAAAGCGTCTGGCCGAGCGCCAGTCCCGCTCGGCGGGCGGCCTGAGCGGCGGCACCGTGCTGCTGGGCCTGCTGGGCGCCGGCGCCGTGGCGCTGGCCCGCATGCCCGAAGCCCGCACCGCTGTGCTAGAAGGCGTGGAGAAGGTGTCTCCCGACGCCCGCCACCACCTGGAACGCGTGGGCCGCTCCTTCAAGGCCAGCGTGGGTGAAATGTGGATCGAAGGGCCCAAGCCCAGCACCAACCCGTCCCCCACCGCCAACAAGAGCGTGGCCGCCACCGGCGACGCTTCCAAGGACACCGGCAACCCCAAGACCGGCGGCGAAGCTCCGGCGAGCATGGACAAGCCCGCAGACGCTGGCACGCAGAACAAGCCGGCCCAGAACGACGACCGCCTGGGCAACACCGACACCAAGCGCACCCCTGGCGCCTAACCTAACCTCGCGGGGTCTTCGCGGGGGGACACGCACCCTGCCTCCAGACCCTCCCATAAAGCCCTGCCCGCTGGCAGGGTTTTTCTCTTGCCGGCAGCGGCCCAGCGGGGCCTTTGGGGGGCGGAGGGGTGCCGGACAAAGTGACAGCCTGGCATTTGTTATCTGATGACAGTTGGGGCACAATAGGAGCCGTTCAGTTCAGCAACGGGCCGGAGTCAGCGGTGGCCCATTTCAGCGCAGAGGCCCCCGGCATACTTCCTGCTTTTTCGCCCGCGCCGCATCTCGCAGCGTCCTTTTGTTCTGTCTGCGCTTCCCTGCATTCGGCTCCGAGTTGCTGAACACTTCCCGGAGGAAATATATGACTGCAACCCCATCCCGCACCGACAACCTGCTTCAGTCTGCCAAGATCCACCGCAACCCCACCGTGCCCGAGCTGTACGAGCATGCTCTGCGCCTGGGCGAAGGTCAAATCGCTCAGGGCGGGCCACTGGCGGTCCGGACCAACAAGGCGGGCCGCAGTCCCAAGGACCGCTTTATCGTGGAAGACGGGCTGACCAAGGACGCCGTGTGGTGGCAGGGTTTTAACCAGCCGATCAGCGCAGACGTGTTCAGCCGGCTGCTGGACAAGATGCTGGCCTACGCCCAGGACAAGGAACTTTTTGTGCAGGAGCTGTACGCCGGCACCGACCCCGAGCAGCGCATCTCGGTGCGGTTCATTCAGGAGATGGCGTACCACTCGCTGTTCGTGAACAACATGTTCGTGCGCCCCAGCGCCGAGGAACGTCAGAACTTCCAGGCCGACTGGACCGTGCTGAACATCCCCAGCTTTACCGCCGACCCAGCCACAGACGGCACCCGCACCGATACCTTTATTCTGGTGAACTTCACCGAGAAGATGATCATTGCGGGCGGCACCCAGTACGCGGGCGAGAACAAGAAGGGCATCTTTGGCGTGCTGAACTTCCTGCTGCCAGAGCGCGGCGTGATGCCGATGCACTGCTCGGCCAATGTGGGCGAAGGCGGCGACGTGGCGCTGTTCTTCGGTCTGTCGGGCACCGGCAAGACCACCCTGAGCGCCGACCCGACCCGCCGCCTGATTGGCGACGATGAGCACGGCTGGACCGACTCCGGCGTATTCAACTTTGAAGGCGGCTGCTACGCCAAGGTGATCAACCTGAACCCCGAAGCCGAGCCGGCCATCTACCGCACCACCCACACTTACGGCACCGTACTGGAAAACGTGGTGCTGGACGAGCACCGCGTGCCTGATCTGGACGACGGTTCTCTCACCGAAAACACCCGCAGCGCCTACCCCATTGAGCAGATTGACAACATCCAGCCCGGCTCGATTGCCGCCCATCTCGCGCCTGACCCCAGAGCAGATGGAATACCAGTTCATCAGCGGCTTTACCGCCAAGATTCCCGGCACCGAGCTGGGCGTGACCGAGCCGCAACCTACGTTTAGCACCTGCTTTGGCGCGCCGTTTATGCCGCGCCACCCCGGCGAGTACGCCGAGCTGCTGGCCCGCAAAGTCAAGGAACACGGCTCGGCGGTGTGGCTGGTCAACACCGGCTGGACCGGCGGCCAGTACGGCGAAGGCAAGCGCATGAGCATCCGGCACACCCGCGCCATGATCAACGCGGCGCTGGAAGGCCAGCTGGACGACGTGGAATTCGAGACCGAGCCTTTCTTCAGCCTGAGCATTCCCAAGGAAGTGCCGGGCGTGCCCAGCGAAGTGCTGAATCCCCGCGAAGCCTGGGCCAACAAGGACGCCTACGACGCCACTGCCAAGAAGCTGGCCGGCATGTTCCGCGAGAACTTCAGGCGCTTTGAAGATGGCGTGCGCCCCGAAGTGACCGCTTCCATGCCTGAACACAGCTAAGGCACCGGGCCAAGAGCCCCAAGCAGCAGGTGGAACCGGAGTGACCCGGCGTCCACCTGCTCTTTTGCCTTGTGGCCTCTGTGGCGCTGCGCGCTTTAAACCATCTGCAAGGGGCTGCTCAGCGCCGCCGCTTCGGGGGTGAACTGGGGCAGTTCTTCCAGCGGGCGGCCCTGGGCGTCCACCACCTTGCCGTACAGCATGTGCGGGGTGGCGTGGTCAATCTTGACCCGGTAGATACCGGCGCCCTCTGCGCCCACGGCTTTGGGCACCACGGTGGGGTGCTGGCCGCGTGTGTGGCCTTCCAGAAAGCCGGCAGTGTAAGCGTCGCCGCGCACCAGCACTTCCTGCACGGTGCCCACCTTGCCCGCAAACTTGCGGGCGCTCCAGTCCTTTTGGCGGGCAATCAGGCGCTGGAGGCGCTCGGTCTTGACCTCGCGGGGCAGGTCGGTAAAGTGCTTGTAGCTGGGGGTGCCGGGCCGCGCCGAGTAGATAAACATGTACGCGCTGTCGTAGCCCACCTCATCGTACAGGTCC
>JAUNHF010000003.1 GCA_030524065.1 Deinococcus sp. | reverse complement strand
GGTGTACATCAGGAAGTAGCCTTCGCGGCTCTAGTTGACGGCGTAGGCCAGGCGGCGGTTGCCGAGTTCGTCCAGGTTGGTGATCTCACCACCCGCGTTGGTCACGGCGCGCTGGATGAAGTCTTTTTCAATCTCCACCTGCTCGGCGCTGATGTTAGGGTTCAGGATCAGGTTCAGGTCGTACTGTGCCATTGTTCATTCACCTCGCTTTCTGCCGCGCCCGGACAGGTCAGACAGATGTCAGCCTCGCCCGCGCGGCGCAAGTGCGGATTATAGCAGAATCTAAGTGCCGCCTCAGCCACGGGAGGGCCAGGGTCCGCTATCACTATGAACATGGCCCGATTCAAGACTGTCTCCCGCTCCAGCCGCGCCGGCAAACTGCGCGCCCTGATGGTGGTCGCTCCCATTGCCCTGGAACTGCTCACCCAGTACCGCACCAGCCAGAAGGCCAAGCGGGGCCGCCTGTACCGCCCCAGCAAGCGTGAGCAGGTGTTTGATTCCATCTTGGATCAGGCGAACCGCCGCTTTGGACGCCGCAACACCAAGAGCAAGCGGGGCGGCTTTTTCTAACCTCCCCTTTCTCCCGTCACATAAGCACCGCAAAGGCTCCCCTGCGGTGCTTCTTTGTCTATCCTTCCTGCGAGCTGGGCGCCGTGCAGCACGCGGGCGCCCCAGTCTCCTGATCTGCCAGCTGTGCAGCCCCTAGCGCCAGCGTTCCGGCAGGCCATACACATTCCACAGTCGGTCCACCCGCGCCCGCACAGCCAGGTCCATCACGATTTTGGGCGGCCACTCGCGCACGAAGCCTTCACTGGGTAGCTTGCGCGCCCCGTCCCAGGCCAGCAGGTGCCCGCCGCCGGGGGTATCCAGCACCCAGACATCGCGCTCGGCGTCAATGTTGTTCAGCACGGTCCACCAGACATCGCCCACGTCCTGCACATCGGTCTGCTCGTCGCAGATCAGCAGGTGGCGCACGCCTGCCGCCGCCGGGTGGGCAGCGAACGCTTCGGCCAGGGCGCGGGCCTGCCCCGCTTCAGTCTTGTCAAGCGCTGCGTACCAATAACCGTCTGGGGTCTGACGCTGCGCCAGCACGCCAGGAAACTTGGGCAGGTCGGCGGCAGCGTGCGCCTGAAAGGTTTCGGGCACCACATCTTCTGCCTGGTCTTCGCGGCTGCTCACGCCAGAGCCGATTTCTTCGGGGCGCTTGGTGGTCGCGTCAATAATCAGTTTGCCGCCGTAGCCCCAGCCCCGGCTGGAGTGGTCCAGCACGTCAATGGGGCCACGGGTGGTCAGGGTGTCGCGGCCCGGCTGGGCTTTCTGGGCCACTTCGCGCCACACGGCGTCCAGATCGTTGACCCTGACCCCGGCGTCTACCACCACAATCACCTTGGCGTTCATCATCTGCCCCAGCCCGAAGAGGCCGTTGGCGACCTTGTAGGCCTGACCGGGAAATTCCTTGTGGATACTGACCACGACCAGGTTGTGAGCCACGCCCGCCGGAGGCATGTGATAGTCCGCGATTTCTGGCTGAATCAGCTGCGCGGCGGGCAGAAACAGCCGCTCGGACGCTTCAATCAGGTAAGCGTCCTCCATCGGCGGGCGGCCCACGATGGTGGCCGGGTAGACCGGCTGACGGCGCATGGTGACGGCGGTGACGTGGAACAGCGGGTAGAGGTCGGGCAGCGTATAAAAGCCGGTGTGGTCCCCAAACGGCCCTTCCACCACCCAGTCCTCCTGCGGGTCCACGTAGCCTTCAAGGATGAATTCGGCGTTGGCGGGCACATCCAGGTCCACCGTGACGGCTCTGGCCACCGGGTAACGCTGCCCGCGCAGATACCCCGCCAGCGCGAATTCGTCCAGGCCCGGAATGGGCGGGAGCGGGGCCGTCGCGGCGTAAATCAGGGCCGGGTCGCCGCCCAGCGCTACGGCGACGGGCAGCCGCTCACCACGCGCTTTGGCCTTTTCAAGGTGCCGGGTGCCGGTCTTGTGACGCTGCCAGTGCATACCGGTCGTGTTCTTGCTCATCACCTGCATGCGGTACATGCCCATGTTGCGCTCGCCGGTTTCGGGATCGCGGGTAATCACCAGCGGCAGGGTGACAAAGGGGCCGCCGTCTTCGGGCCAGCATTTGAGCACCGGAATGCGCGAGAGGTCCACCTCATCGCCGCGCCAGACCACTTCCTGCACGGGTGCCGAGCGCACGCGCCGGGGCGGCAGGTTCATGGCGTCGCCCAGCTTGGGGACGTTGCCCAGCAGTCCACGCACTCCGCCCTGACCCTTGAGGTCAATCAGGGCGTTGACTTTGGCAGCCAAGTCATCCAGGTCGTCCACACCCAGCGACAGCGCCACCCGCTCCCGCGTGCCCAGCGCGCCGATCAGCAGCGGAAAATCGCTGTCAATGACATTCTCGAACAGCACCGCCGGACCGCCTTTCTTGACCAGCCGGTCGGCAATTTCGGTAATTTCCAGGTCGCGTGACACCGGAGCAGAGACCCGCAGCAGTTCGCCGCGGCTGTCCAGCAGCTGCATAAAGGACTGAATGTCGGGAAAGGCCATGTGGCACAGGATACGGGCCAGGGCCGGGCCTTTCTGGAAGCAGACGTCCTCAAGCCCCAACTCCGAAGGAAGGGTCAAGCCGGATTGGCCCACCGTGGGGGGCAAGTGAGCCCCGGCGCCCTGGCCCACGGCAACCACCCCCGGTCGGCGGGCCAGGGTCAGCTTTCTGCAGATTCAGCCTGGTGCAGCTTCTGATCAGCCGCTGCGGGGCAGCCGCATGACCTGCCCCCAGTAGGAGGTCATCAGGCGCAGCATCTCGGTGTATTCGTGAAACGAGGTGGGCTTGACCAGATACCCGCTGGCATGGGCCTGATAGGCACGCTGCACATCGTCGGCGTGGTCAGAGGTGCTCAGCACCAGCACGGGAATATCGCTGAGGCGCTCGTCCTTTTTGGCGTGTTCCAAGAAGGCGTGTCCGTTCATCACCGGCATGTTCAGGTCCAGCACGATCAGGTTGGGCCGCAGTCCAGACTGCTCGCCAGGTTGCTCCTCGCCCAGTTGCTGAAGGTAGTCCAGGGCTTCTTGGCCGTTGCCCATGTGAATCACTTTGGTATGCGCCGCCACCTCACCCAGCAGTTCCTGAAACAGCTCGGCGTCGGCCTGTTCGTCTTCCACCAGCAGCAGACAGAAGGGTTTTACACTGGCGTCTGACATCGACATAAGGAGAAGTATAGTGGAAAGGTGGACTTGCCGGATCAACCTCTGCGCTTTGCTGCGGCCGCGTTTGATGCCCTTTCCGCCCACATCGCCATTCTGGACGAAGAGGGCGTCATTGTCCTGGAAAACCGCATGTGGCAGAGGTTTTCGTGCGACAACGGCGGGATACAGACGCTGGGCAGCAACTACCTGCGTATCTGCGAAGGGGCGACCGGCGACGACGCCGCCTCGGCCCATGCCACGGCGCGCGGTATCCGGCAGGTGCTCGGCGGCCAGACCAGCTTGTACGAGCTGGAATACCCCTGCCACTCCCCCACCGAGGAACGTTACTTTGCGGTGCGCATCACCGCTTTTGAACAAGGCGGCCGCAAGTACGCGCTGGTGGCCCACGAAAACATCACCCGCCGCAAGCAGGCGGAGCTGGAAGTGCGGCGGCTGAATCAGGAACTGGAACAGCGCGTGCTGGAACGGACCGAGCAGCTGGCCCGCTCCAACCGCGAGCTGGCACGGCTGACCCAGGTGGCGTCGCACGACCTGCAAGAGCCGCTGCGTATCATCAGCAGTTATTCGGATCTGCTGTCACGCCGCTTCAGCGACCAACTCTCGGACCGGGGCAGCAATTACCTGCAGCACATCCAGCACCATACCGGCCGGGCCCGCAGCCTGGTCCGGGCGCTGCTGGAACTGTCAAGCATCTCGGCGCCGCAGGCACTGCAGCGGGTTGATCTGGCCGAGCAGTGGGCCGCTGCTTGGCACGACCTGCCCCCCGAAACGGCGGCCCAGATCCGCGTGCGCGTAGAGGCTCTGCCCCGGGTGCAGGGCGACCCGGAGCAGCTGCGCCTGGTGCTGACCCAACTGCTGGACAACGCCGTGCAGTTCCGCGCCGAGCGGCCACTGCACCTGCACGTGCTGACCCGGGACACCGAAGAAGCCCACTTGGTCCAGATCGGCCTGCGCGACAACGGCAGCGGTCTGCCGCAGGGCCATGGCAGCGAAGAGGCCTTTGGGATGTTCAGGCGGCTGCATGTGGCTGGGGTCGCCGGGCAGGGCACCGGCCTAGCGATCTGCGAGAAGGTGATGCAGTTTCATGGTGGCGAGATCTGGCTGGAACCCAATGCAAGCGGCGGGGGCATCACGGTCTGGATGACGCTGCCGCGCTGGCAGGACGCCCCGCAGGGCCGCTCGCGGGCCAAACCGGCTGGCGCGGCAGGCTGGGGCTGAAAGGGTCCGCCGCGCCTTTGCCCGCATACAAGAGTGCGGCCAGAATCAGCTGCACCACCGTTTCAAGTACCCATCAATAGTCGTACACGATCTTGACCTAGGCGGTGCCGCGGCCGAACACCTGCACCCACGAATGCTGGTGGAGCCGGGGCTGCACATGTACGTTGGGCTCAGCACGCTGATGGTACGCCGTCCCCACAAAGTCCCAGGCCGGATTCATCAGGTTGCGGCAGTGCGCCGGGCTTTTTATCCAGGCTTCCATCACCTCGCGGGGGGTGGCGTAACCGGTGGTCATGCCCCCATCGTCCGTCTGTCCGGGGGTGCCGCCGGCCACGTTTTCACCCGAGTTGCTGGCAACGAAATCATAGGTGGGTGACAGGCCTGCTTCGGTGACGCTGCGCTGCACGCGGTCCTGGCGAGAAGCCCCGTAAAAAAAGCTGCTGCCTGCTGCCAGCTCGGCGCTTTCATCGTGCCCCTGGTAACCCACTTGGCCCATGTACTGAGCGTGCTTGCTGGCGGCCTGAGCCAACACACCGCTGTAGGTCAGCGGGGCAAGTCGCCGTGGAGCAAAGCTGGTTTCGGCGCAGCTGCCAGCAATGACACTCTTGCCGCCCAGCGTGCCCAGCGTGCGGACCTCATTGATCAGCTTCAGCAGTTCGGCTTCCTGCGCCGAGGGAGTGGCCGCCCCGGCGCTCAGGGGATGGAGGCCAGAATCAGCACCCACGCCGGCGACCGGCAGGTACGGCTGCTGCGGCGCCCGGCCCGCTGCGGGCACTCCACCGCCGCCGCCACAGCCCGTCAGCCCTGGCACAGCCAGCAGACCCAACACCATCAGCATATTCACTTTCAAGGTTCTTGCCCGTTCCTGTACCTGTGCCATATCTTCTCACCCGCTTCCTCTCCGATTTCTGGAACAACTATGGAAGACCCGGCAAACTTTTGCATTCAACTTTTTGTAATGTAAGAGTTCTCGTTTTGGAAATTTCCAAATAGGTGATCAAGGCACTTTTAGCTTACGGATTTAAAGCCCCACAGGCACGAGGTAGAGGATAGTAAAAGGGGATATTGAGTAGAAGAGCGATTGAAAGATACGGCTTTAATAAAAGCTAGATGAAGCCACCAGACGCGGTACGTGCCCATGTCTGCCGCTGAGAAACGGAAGAGATCAGTCATAAAAAAAGCGGAGCCGTAGCTCCGTCTTCTGCACTGCCTCTTGTCGTTGCCTACAAGTTCAGATGTGCTGACCGCTCTGGGCGGCGAATTTGCTCAGCAGGGCGCGGGCGCTGGCTGCTGGGACCATGCTGTCTATAGGCCCGCCGTAACTGGCGACTTCCTTGACCATGCTGGAACTGACATAGCTCCAGTGGGTGGCGGCCATGATAAATACCGTCTCCACGCCACCGATTTCGCGGTTGAGGTGGGCGATCTGAAGTTCATACTCGTAGTCGCTCACCGCCCGCAGGCCACGCACGATAATGCCGTGGTCGCTCTTTTTCATGTAATCCACCAGCAGGCCCTCAAAGCTGTCTACGCGCACGTTGGGCAGGTGGGCGGTCGCCTCACGCAGGATCGCCAGGCGCTCGTCCAGGCTGAACAGGTGTTTGCCTGTCTTGCGGGCGTTGTGCATCACCGTGACAGTGACCTGCCCAAAAATGTGGCTGGCCCGCTCCAGCACGTCCAGATGGCCGTTGGTGACCGGATCGAAGGAGCCAGGAAAGACCGCGTTCATGCAGGGTCCAGACTAGCAGCGGGCGCCCGGGTGTAGATGCTCAGGCTGTTGCTGCCGTAATGCCGCGTCTCACGCGCAAATCCGGCCACGTCCGGCGGGGTCAGACGCTTGTCGTGCTGCGCGATCAGCATGCCGCCGGGAGCCAGCGTATTCCCCGACAGAATCTGCTCTGTGAGCAGCGGGATATCGTGCTCGTAAGGCGGATCGCTGAAAACGATATCGGCCGGTTCCAATCGGCCCAGCATCGCGCCTGCGTCGCCTTTGAGAATGCGCACGTCGCGCCACAACTCCAGCTCGCGGGCGTTTTGTTCCAGTGCCTTGACACTGCGGCCCTCTTTCTCAATCAGGGTGACGCGGTAGCCACGGCTGGCCGCTTCCAGCCCCACAGCGCCGCTTCCGCCATGCAGGTCCACAAACGTCACCGGCCGGCTGCCTTCCGGGGGCCGGCGACTTTGCAGCAGGTCAAACAGGCTTTTGCGAACGCGGGCACCGCTGGGCCGGGCCGACTCGGGAACTTTCAGTGGGCGGCCCTTGGCACTGCCGCCCAAAATACGCAGGCTCATGCGCAGCAGCGTAGCAGAGGGGCAAGCGGAACTGGGTGCGGCCCTGCCTGCGCCGGAAAACCTGGGCCGCAGGAAGCCGCATTCCCCTGCGGTCCACCTTCCGCCGCCCGCCCTCTCAGCCTGCTATACTTCCCGGCTGGGTGCCTCCCGTGACCCCTTTGCTCCAGGCCGCTCAAGCGTCGGCTCTGAAGAACTGGCCCCTAGACCGCTGCATCTGCACTTCACTGAGCAGCGGGGGCTGGCACGGAAACGGCAAAATTTTTCCCATCAACGCTACAAGGAGACTCCATGTCCTACATCAGCATGAAGCAACTGCTGGAAGCCGGTGTGCACTTCGGCCACGAAACCAAGCGCTGGAACCCCAAGTTCGGCCGGTTCATCTTCGGTGAGCGCAACGGTATTTTTATCATTGACCTGCAAAAGACCCTCAAGCAGGTGGACCGTTCCTTTGACTACATCAAGGAACTGGCCGAAAAAGGCGGCACCATCCTGTTCGTGGGCACCAAAAAGCAGGCCCAGGAAATCGTGGAGCTGGAAGCCCGCCGCACCGGCATGCCCTTCGTGACCAGCCGCTGGCTGGGCGGCATGCTCACCAACTACCGCACCATCCGCACCCGCGTGGAGCGCCTGGACGAGCTGGACGAGCTGTTCGAGTCGGGCCGCATCAACGACCGCCCCAAGGCCGAGCGCGTGCAGCTGGGCACCGAGCGTGACCGCTTGCAGCGCTTCGTGGGCGGCATCCGCAAGATGAACCGTCTGCCCGACGCCATCTTCGTGATTGACCCCACCAAGGAAGTCATCGCCGTCAAGGAAGCCAACAAGCTGGGCATTCCCGTGATTGCCCTGGCCGACACCGACTCCGACCCCGATGTGATTGATTACATCGTGCCCGGCAACGACGACGCCATCCGCTCCATCCAGCTGATCACCCACCGCATCGGCGACCTGCTGGTCGAAGCCCGTGGCGCCGACGAAGACGTGGAGCAGGGCGAAGAGCGCGTGGAAGACAGCAACGCCAACATCGAAGCCGCCGAAGCTGGCGAGAGTGTGGAGAACGCTCAGGTCACCAGCACCCAGGGCCGCTCCTAAATCACCTGCTCAGGAGGGGAGTGGCTGCAGGTCGCCTCTCCCCTTTTTTGAGGGCTTGCCCTTTGGCCGCCCAAAATCCGCAGCCCGCAAGGCAGCACCTCAGAAGTGAGCGCTCTGGGCACCGGGGACTGCAGGAGCTTCAATCTTTAGCCAAGGTTCCCCCCTGGCCCGAGCGGCTAGACTTGGGCAGGCTTTATTTCCCACTTCAGACCCCAGGAGGTCACGACTATGATGGAATCGATCAAGAAACTGCGTGAAATGACCGGCGCCGGCATGATGGATGTCAAAAAGGCGCTCAGCGACGCCGAAGGCAACGAAGAAAAGGCCGTGGCGCTGCTGCGCGAACGCGGCATTGTCAAGGCCGCCAAGAAGGCCGACCGTGAAGCCAAAGAGGGCTTGGTGCGCTTTGTGGTGGAAGGCAACAAGGCCGCCATGGTCGAAGTGAACAGCGAAACCGACTTCGTGGCCCGCAACGCCGACTTCCAGGCCATCGTGGAGCAGCTGGCTCAGGCGGCCCTAAAGGCCGGCACCAGCGACCTGGATACCTTCCGCGAGTTCCAGATGGACAGCGGCGACAAGGTGGGCGACGCTGTGGCCGCCCTGTCCGGCAAGATTGGCGAGAACATCGTGCTGAACCGCGTGGCCTACTTGGAAGGCGACACCCTGGCCGGCTACGTGCACTCCAACGGCAAGATCGGTGTGCTGACCGACATTCAGGGCGGCACCCCCGAGCAGGCCAAGGACGTGGCCCTACACATCGCCGCCGAGAAGCCCGAGTACCTGAGCCGCGAAGAAGTCAACGCTGAGGACATCGAAAAAGAGCGCGAAGTGCTGACCAACAAGGCCATTGCCGAAGGCAAGCCCGAGAACATGGTCGAGAAAATCGTGGGCGGCCAGATTGGCAAGTTCTACGAAGAGCGCGTGCTGCCCGAGCAGAAGTTCGTCAAGGACAACTCGCTGACGGTAGCCAAGTACCTGGGCGAAGCCAGCGTCTCCAAGTTCATCCGTTTCGAAGTCGGCAGCAAGTAAGCCTGAAGGGGTCAGGCCCAGTCCAGCTGACTGAGCCTGCTCTCCACTCGGCAGGCGAGCACCCGACGCCCTCCCGGCCAGCCTGCGCTGCCGGGCCTTTTTTTTGACACGGTCAGAAGACGGGGTCAGGCCGGGTGAGACGGGGGCCATCTGTCCGGCGCAGCTTTTCCGCATCCTATTCCCTGCCCCCCTGATCTCTAAGCCCTCTTTCTTTCCCGAGGTAACCCATGTTCAAACGAGTTTTGCTGAAACTCTCCGGCGAATTTCTGTCAGATGACAGCGGCTTCGGCATCAACCCCGACACCACCCGCGAACTGGCCCAGCTGATTATCAGCGCGCTGGACGGCACAGATGTAGAACTGGCCGTGGTGATTGGCGGCGGCAACCTGTGGCGCGGCGCACGCAACGGCAAGGGCATGGACCCCGCCACCGCCGACTACATCGGGATGCTCGGCACCGTAATGAACGCGATGGCTCTGCAAGACGCGATGGAAGCGGCCGGCAAGCCCACCCGCGTGATGAGCGCCATTGCCATGCAGGCCGTGGCCGAACCCTACATTCGCCGCCGCGCCATTCGCCACTTGGAAAAAGAGCGCGTGGTGATTTTTGGCGGGGGCAACGGTGCGCCCTTTTTCACCACCGACACCACCTCAACGCTGCGTGCGCTGGAAATCGGCGCCGACGTGGTGCTGATGGCGAAAAACAAGGTGGACGGCGTGTACGACAAAGATCCGCAGAAGTTCACGGACGCCGTTCGCTTTGATACGCTCACCCACATGGACGTGGTGGAGCAGCGCCTGGCCGTGATGGACGCCACGGCCCTGACCCTCTGCATGGACAAAGGACTGCCCATCGTGGTGTTCGATATTTTCCAGCAAGGCAACCTGCGCCGGCTGTTTGAGGGCGAGCGGGTAGGCACCCTGATCAGCACGCCCGCCACTGAAGCTGAGGCACCCGCCTAAAACACGGCTCCGCCAAGGCCCGGCACGGTGGCCCAAAAGCGCTGAACGCCCCGCGCCAGGCCCGCGCTAGACTGGGCTGTATCCCACCCAAGGAGGACCACTTATGACGGACACCAACAGCATTTACAAGGACGCCCGCGAACGCATGGGCAAGAGCATTGAGGCCCTGGAAAGCAACCTGGGCGTACTGCGCACCGGCCGCGCCAACCCCGGCATCCTGAAAAAAATCATGGTGGAGTATTTTGGCTCAACCATGCCCATTGATCAGGTCGCCAGCATCAACGCGCCCGACGCCCGCACCCTGACTGTGACCCCGTGGGACCGGGGTGCCCTGAATCCCATCGAAAAGGCCATCCGCGACTCTGACCTGGGCCTGAACCCCAACAACAAGGGCGACCTGATCTTTATCTCTATCCCCGCCCTGACCGAGGAGCGCCGCAAGGAAATGGTCAAGAACGCCAAGGGCTACGCCGAGGAAGCGCGCATCAGCATCCGCAATGTGCGCAAGCAGGCACTGGATGAGGTGAAAAAGCTTGATGACCTGGGCGAGGACGAGGTCAAGCGTGCCGAGGCCGAAGTGCAAAAGATCACTGACGAGTACGTGAAAAAGGTAGACGAAGTCTTTGACCGCAAGGAAAGCGAAATTCTGGGCTGAGCCTGCGCCGCTGCGCAGCACTGCCCCACAGAGCGCCCTAGCCCACGTGGCTGGAGCGCTCCTTTTGCTCTCAGGTCCGCGCAGGCGCCAGGCGCCGGGAACCAACCCGCTATAGTGACCAGGTTGCCCGCAGGCCCCTGTGTCCGCCGGCAGGCGTATGCGGACTGCGGTGCAGGCGATGGCGTTTCGTAAAGAACGCTGCATGTCACGCCATACCGCGCAGCACGTATTTTTTGTCACTCCCGTTGGTCGGGCTTCAGCGCCCTCCATGAAACGATTTAACCGCAGTCCGTTTTACCCCCGGAGGCCCTCCCGTTGGAAACCCTGAGCAGCCGCGTCAGCACCGCCGTTATCGGCTTTTTGGTGATCAGTGCCGTCGTGTACCTGGGCTGGTGGGCCATGCTGCCGATGCTGCTGCTGGTCTCGGTGATGGGCCTGTTTGAGTATGTCCGGATGCTGGACTACAACGATATCGATGTGCGGCGCGGCACGCTGGCGGTGTTCGGCGGCGCTATTTTGCTGGCCAGCCTGCCGATGCTGCCGGACACGCCCTGGCCGGGCGGGTCGTGGCGCGAGGCTGTGCTGACAGTGGCGGTGGGCTACCTGATGGTCATTGAGGTGATCAAGCCCGGCGAGCGCCCGCTGGAACGCATTGTGTATTCGCTGTTCGGACTCCTGTACATTCCGTGGCTGCTGGGCTACTTTCTGATGCTGCGCTACACCCCCGACGGCGAGCTGGGGCTGCTGTACTTTGCCCTGCCACTGCTGGCGACCTTTGCAGCCGACATCGGCGGTTTTTTTGGGGGGTACACTTTCGGTCGGCGCAAGCTGGCGCCCGAAATCAGCCCAGCCAAGACGGTGGAAGGAGCGATCAGCGGCCTGATGTTTAGCTTTGTGGTGATCGCGGTCCTCACCGAATTTGTTTATCCGATCTGGACGCCGATGGAAGCGTTCCTGTATGCCGTGCTGGTCGCCAGTGCCAGCCAGCTGGGCGACCTGGCCGAAAGCCTGCTGAAGCGGGCGCTGGCAACCAAGGACAGTGGCACCAGCTTGCCGGGCCACGGCGGGTTTCTGGACCGCCTGGACAGCCTGCTCTTTGCCGTGCCGGCCACTTATCTGTACCTGCACATCAGCCTGCTGGGCGGCTGAGCCCCGGTCCTCCGGGCCACTCAGCTGGAGACCAACATTGTGATTTGTATCCAGGCCGTGCGAAGATACCAAACAGCCCCTTGTGGCCGAGAAGCTTGACAGGAGAAGTGTTTTCCCCGTGCAGACGGGGATGATCCGCGTCCACTTCTACGGGCGCTGGGATACGAAGGGTTTTCCCCGTGCAGACGGGGATGATCCGCCACAGCCACAGCACCAGCGGGGCCAGGAACAGTTTTCCCCGTGCAGACGGGGATGATCCGTACGACTGGAGACGATGACATGAATCACCCTGGTTTTCCCCGTGCAGACGGGGATGATCCTATCTAGTGTGGGATAGCTACGAGCACTGATGCGTTTTCCCCGTGCAGACGGGGATGATCCGAATCCGCCCTTGTGGTCACGTCCATGAGCAGGGTTTTCCCCGTGCAGACGGGGATGATCCGCCTTGACCGTGCTGGAATTTGTCCAGGGGGTAGTTTTCCCCGTGCAGACGGGGATGATCCGCCCGTAGGCATCGTCTTTTCCCAGACTAGCCGGTTTTCCCCGTGCAGACGGGGATGATCCTTGTTGCGCACCATCGTCGGCGTGACGAACTGCGTTTTCCCCGTGCAGACGGGGATGATCCGGTTCCCTTTTTTGTCAAACGAGGCCGCCCATGGTTTTCCCCGTGCAGACGGGGATGATCCTTGATCCAGGTGCCTCGTCCTGATCTGGGACGGCGTTTTCCCCGTGCAGACGGGGATGATCCGAGGCAACCAGGCGCGGTCTGCGGATTGTGGCAGTTTTCCCCGTGCAGACGGGGATGATCCGCGCCGCGAGGCCCGTGCACACGCCAGTGCCCAGTTTTCCCCGTGCAGACGGGGATGATCCGGACCGCCTGCCCCTGGAAGCCGAGCGGCAGAAGTTTTCCCCGTGCAGACGGGGATGATCCGCCCGCCTCGACTCTCGCCACCTGGCCGATCTGGTTTTCCCCGTGCAGACGGGGATGATCCGTCACGCTGGGCCGGTTGGCGAATGACCGCGTAGTTTTCCCCGTGCAGACGGGGATGATCCGACGAGCGTAATCTTGTTACGCCTGGAGAGCTGGTTTTCCCCGTGCAGACGGGGATGATCCGCGGATGAGTTCCGCCAGTTGCGCCATCTGTGCGTTTTCCCCGTGCAGGCGGGGATGATCCGTGCCGGACAGGTGGATGTTGCCAGCGTCGGCTGTTTTCCCCGTGCAGGCGGGGATGATCCGGAATTGGCCGCAGCCGCACGCGGGGACGTAAAGTTTTCCCCGTGCAGGCGGGGATGATCCGCACCGTGTAACCATTCTAGGAAAAACCGACAGGTTTTCCCCGTGCAGGCGGGGATGATCCGGTCGTTTTGGTCCCCTCGACACGGTCGCCCACGTTTTCCCCGTGCAGGCGGGGATGATCCGTGATTCGCGCCAGCGGCCTGGAAGAGACCGTTCAGGCGAGTCCTGAGAGTGACACCTCTCCCCCCGCCCCCTCACCCACATGCGGCATCATGGAAAGCGTGAAGCTCACGGTTCTCGGCAGTACAGGCAGCATCGGCACGCAGACGCTGGAAGTGGCGCGGCAGCGCGGCTGGCAGGTAGAAGCATTGGCGGGCGGGCGCAACCTGGACCTGCTGGACGCCCAGGTGCAGGAGTGGCAACCCGCTGCCGTGGCGGTGGCCGAGGAAAGCTATGCCCAGGCCAAAGCCCGCTTCGGTCAGACCGAGGTGCTGCCGCTGGAGGAGCTGGCCGTCCGCGAAGCCGACGTGGTGGTCAACGCCATCGGGGGGCTGCCGGGCCTCTCGCCCACCCGCGCCGCGCTGGAAGCGGGCCGGGCCGTGGCGCTGGCAACCAAGGAAGCGATGGTCACGGCCGCGCCGCTCATCTGGGCGGCAGCGGCGCAGGGCAGCGGCAGCGTGGTGCCGATTGACTCGGAGCATACCGGCATCTACCAGTGCCTGGTGGGCGAACGCCTGAGCGACGTGGCCGAGCTGATCCTGACCGCGTCGGGCGGGCCGTTTCGCACTGGCCCGGCTGACCTGAGCACGGTCACGCCTGAGCAAGCGCTCAACCACCCCAGCTGGAGCATGGGCCAGAAAATCACGGTGGACAGCGCCACGCTACTCAACAAGGGCCTGGAAGTGATGGAATGCGCCGCGCTCTACGGCCTGCCACTCTCGCAGGTGCGGGTGGTGGTGCATCCGCAGAGCATCATGCACGCGGCGGTGCGCTGGATTGACGGCAACCTCAGCGTCAACATCGGCCCTACCGACATGCGGCTGTCTATCGCCTATGCCACAGAAGCTGCCGCTGCCGGAGGCATGACCCGCCCCGGCGAGGTGGTGGGAGCGCGGCGGGGGCAGGGCACGCCTGAGCATCTGGCCTGGCCGCTGGAAGGCCAGTGGGAGTTCCACGCGCCCGACCTGGAGCGCTTTCCCGCCCTGGCACTGGCCTACCGTGCGGGTGAAGCCGGGGGCCTGCTGCCTGCCGCCCTCAACGCCGCCGACGAGGTCGCCGTGCCCGCCTTCCTGGCTGGCAAGATCGGCTTTCTGGAGATTCCCCACGTCATTGAGCAGGTGCTGGGCGAGTGCCCGCAGGAGCCACTGAGCTGGGCGGCACTGGAGGGCGTGCAAGATTGGGCCACGCGCCGGGCGCAGGAACTGTGCCGCACTTCGGGCGGGGTGCAGCTGTGAACCCCATGCAGGCCATCGCGGCGGCGCTGTCGCCGCAGGGCATCCTCTGGACCATGCTGCTGCTGGGCGTGATTACGGCGCTGCACGAACTGGGTCACTACTGGGCCGCCCGCAAGCAGGGCGTGAAGGTGGACTCGTTCAGCGTGGGCATGGGGCCGGTGCTGCTGCGTAGGCAGTGGCGCGGCACCGAGTGGCGCCTCTCGCTGCTGCCCATCGGCGGGTACGTGCAGATAGACGGCATGGCCCCCGAAGAAGCCCCGGACGGCACGCTGCGGCACCCCAGCACCGGGTTTGCGGCGCTGCCCCCGCTGGGCCGCATTGCGGTGCTGCTGGCCGGGCCGCTGGTCAATCTGCTGCTGGCCGTGGGCCTGATGACTGTCACCTTCAGCGCCCTGGGCGTAAGCGCCAATGACCGCATCCGGGTGGGCGAGGTCATCGCCGGGTCGCCCGCCGAGCGCCTGGGCCTGCGCGCAGGCGACGAAATCGTGGCGCTGGACGGTCAGGACATTCCCGAACAAGCCGAGATTGCAGGCAAGGCCAGCCCCGGCTACCTGCTGCTGGGCGAACTGCTGAACCGGGCCGGGCCGCACACCCTGACCGTGCAGCGCACTGACGAGGCCGCGCAGCGCGAATTGGCTTTCGACTGGACCCCTACCCTGAACGGTGAACGTCAACTGCTGGGCATTCGCTACGGCCCCGGCAGCCAGCCGGTGAGCGTGCCGCAGGCCCTGGGCCGCTCGCTGCAAACCACTGCCGAAGCCGTGCCCTTGGTCGTGAATTCGTTCGCGGGGCTGCTGGGCGAGATGTTTACCCTGGACCTCAAGGGCGAGGAAACAGATGACGTGGGCGGGCCTATCCGCATCACCGAAACGGTCAGTCAGGCGGCGGCGCTGAACGGCTGGGCGCTGGTGCAGATTGCCACGCTGCTGAACCTGTCGCTGGCGGTATTCAACCTGCTGCCCATTCCGGGCCTGGATGGGGGCCGCATCGCCCTGGTCCTGATTGAGATGCTGCGGGGCCGTGCGCTCACCTTCGCGCAGGAGCAGAGCGTGACCGCTGCCGGCTTCCTGTTTGTGATGCTGCTGATGGCCTTTGTGCTGGTGCGGGATGTGACGCGGTTCTTCTGAATCTGGGCCGATCGGCGGGCGCTGTTAAGCTTCAGGTATGTCAATCCCCGCAACGGCCACAGAGGAGGCGCTCTGGGACTTTGTGCACGCCTATGACCCTGGTATAGAGACGCTGCCTGACGCCTTTCAGTTTGGCGACTCGCCCGATATGGCAGACCGGCTGCTGGCCCTGGTCCTGTCGGGCCAGAAGGTTGCCACCACCGGCTGGCCCCCTGACCCCACCATTCACCCAGGGATGCTGTCGGTGGTGCTGGACGGCCAGGGTCAGCCGGGCGCCCTCATCCGGACGGTTGGGGTGGAGCACATCCCGTTTTTGGAAGTAAGCGCCGACTTCGCTGCTGCGGAGGGCGAAGGCGACCTGACGCTGGACTGGTGGCGCGAAGCACACCGCGCATTTTTTGGCCGTCAGCAGATGGAGCGGCCCTTCAGCGACACCGAGCGGGTGCAGTGCGAAAGGTTTGAACTGGTCTGGCATCGGTAAGCCGCTGCACCCCATAACGTCGTCCCAGCGTTCCATCAGGGCTTCCCCCCGGAGCACGAGGTCACGCGGCAAGGCCAAGTCACGCAGGGAAACCGGATAGTGGAAACATTCTCTGGCATCCGCGTTGGCGCTCCACAGACAAATATCACTACCTGCCTCGAAGAAAAACCGAAACTCGTAGAATGGTTCGCGCAGGTCATCCACTGGAATAGAGCGGACAGCGGGCATATGCGGAGTCTAAACTCTGGACATGACCACAACTGATTTCCCCACCCCCCTGGTCAGTGCCGAGTGGTTGCAAGCCAACCTCCACACCCCCGAGCTGCGACTGCTGGACTGCCGCTTCGACCTGCGCGACGCGCTGCTGGGCCGGATGGCTTATATGGAAGGCCATATCCCTGGAGCCGTATACGCCGACCTGGAAATGAACCTCAGTGGCCCAGTGACCGAATCGGGCGCCGGAGGCCGCCACCCGCTGCCAGAGCCGGGCGCCCTGGCAAGTTGGCTGGGCGAGCAGGGCATCGGCCCGGAGTCGTGGGTGGTCTGCTACGACGCGGGCGGGGCGCAGGGCTACTACGCGGCGCGGGCCTGGTGGCTGCTGCGCTGGCTGGGGCATACCCAGGTGGCGGTGCTGGACGGCGGGCTGGCGGCGTGGCAGGCTCTGGGCGGCGAACTGACCGACGCCGAGCCGCAGCATGCACCCGCCACGTTCAGCGCGCAGGTGCAGCCCGGCTTCGTGGCGACGGCAGAGGACGTGGCCGCGCTGCCCACCGGCACGCTGCTGATAGATTCCCGCGCACCGGAACGCTATCAGGGCGAAACCGAGCCGGTAGACCGCCGCGCCGGGCACATTCCGGGGGCCGTGAACCGCACCTGGGCCGAGGCACTGGACGAATCGGGACGCTTCCGGGACGCCGGGGCGCAGGCGAAGCGGCTGGGCGCACAAAGCGGGCAAGCCACCGTGACCTACTGCGGCAGCGGCGTGAGTGCTACGCCCAACCTGCTGGCCCGCGAGCTGGCCGGCGTACCGCTGGGACCGGACAACCGCCTGTATGCCGGCAGCTGGAGCGACTGGGTCAGCGATGAAAGCAGGGCTGTGACCACGGGCCACGAAGAGGGAAAGGCTTAAGGCTCCCTTTCTGCCATACGCAAAATTAAGTCACGATGTGCTGCATCAGGTTTGGCCTTTAAGCCGCTTTCATGTTAGAACCTGTCATGCAAGCAGCGCTTCCGCCTTCTACCTGGCAAACTCGCTTGGCGGCTCTTGGCCCCGGCATCATGATGGCTTCGGCGGCCATTGGGGGGTCGCACATCGTGTCCTCGGCGCAGGCGGGCGCGCTGTTCGGCTGGCAGCTGGCCGGGCTGATCCTGCTGACCAACCTGCTCAAGTACCCCTTTTTCCGCTTTGGGCCGCAGTACACCATGGAAAGCGGCCAGAGCCTGGTGGAAGGCTACGCCCACAAGGGCCGGGGCTACCTGTGGGTGTTTTTTATCCTGTGCGCGGTGTCGTCGGTCATTTCCACGGCGGGCGTGGGGCTGCTCTCGGCAGTGATCCTCAACTCCATGCTGCCGGCGGGCTTTGCCCTGAGCGGCCCCGTGATGGCCAGCGTGATGATGCTGGTGGTGTGGGCGCTGCTGGTCGCCGGGCACTACAAGGCGCTGGACGGCATCACCAAACTGATCGTGATTGGCCTGACGGTGGCGACGGTCGCGGCCACCTTTGTCGCGGCCAGCAAGGGGGCCAACATGGTGCCGGGGTTCGTGGAGCCGTCGCCGTGGAACCTCGCCACCCTGCCTTTTCTGGTGGCGCTGGTGGGCTGGATGCCCGCGCCGATTGAGATCAGCGCCATCAACTCCATGTGGATCCGGGCCAAGCAGAAGATCAGCCCTGCCAACTACGCCGACACCATCTTCGATTTCAATGTGGGTTACGCGACCTCGGCGGTGCTTGCCATCTTCTTCGTGGCGATGGGAGCGCTGGTCCAGTACGGCAACGGCGAGAAGCTGGAGCCGGCCAGCGGCGCCTACATCGCGCAGTTGGTCCAGATGTACGGCAGCACCATCGGTGAATGGTCCAAGCCAGTGATCGCCTTTATCGCCTTTATGTGCATGTTCGGCACCACCATCACTGTGGTGGACGGCTACGCCCGCGCCAGCGGCGAGGCCCTGCGGCTGCTGCGCGGCGCCCCGGACCTGAAGACCCGCGACATCTCGCTGTGGATCACCGGCATCAGCGTGATTGGCCTGGCGATCATCCTGCTGATGCAAAATCAGCTGGCGGGCATGCTCAAGTTCGCCATGACCAGCGCGTTTGTCACTGCGCCCATCTTCGCCTGGCTGAACCTCAGCCTGGTCAGCGGCGAGCAGCATCTGTCGGGCACGCTGAGGGCACTGGCCTACGCAGGCCTGGCCTTTCTGACCGGCTTTACGCTGCTGTTCCTCGCAAACCTGCTGGGCCTGATCGCCTAGCCGCACAGTGAGCCAGGGGAGGGAGAGCGGCACTCAGGCCCTCTCCCTCCCCTGCTGTTGGCCCCGGCCGGGCCTTAGCCCACAGCACGCGGATAACTGCCCACCACCTTGAGAAAAGCGGCCCGCTCCCGCATCTCTGCCAGGGCCTGCGCCACGCTACCGTCCTGCTCGTGGCCCTCGATATCAATAAAAAACATGTACTGCCACAGCCCGCCGCGCACCGGGCGGCTTTCCAGCTTGGTCATGGAGATGCCCAGGCGGCTGAACGGCTCCAGCAGCCGGTGCATCGCCCCAGCCTGCTCGGCCTGCGGCGCGGCCAACACCAGGGTGGTGCGGTCTTGCCCGCTGGGGCCAGGGCTGGCGTGGCCCAGCACCAGAAAGCGGGTGGTGTTGCTGGGATCATCCTCGACATTTTGTTCCAGCACGTTCAGACCGTACAGGCTGGCCGCCGCGCCCGGCCCCAGCGCGGCCACGCCCGGCCCCGACTGCGCCGCCAGCCGGGCCGCTTCGGCGTTGGAGCTGACCGGCAGGCGCTCGGCGGCAGGCAGGTGGCGGGTCAGGTACTCGTGGCACTGCGCCAGCGCCTGCGGATGCGCGTAGATGCGGGTGACCGCAGCGGTGTCTTCGCCGGGCGACAGCAGGCAGTGGTGGATACGCATGGTGACTTCACCGCAGGCCCGCAGCGGCGTGGCCGGCAACAGGTCCAGCGTGCGGTTCACGGCCCCTTCACTGCTGTTTTCTACCGGGACCACCGCGTAGTCGGCCTGGCGGGCTTCCACCTCGCGCAGCGCCTCGTCGGTAGTGGCGCAGGCGGCCAGCTGCGCCGCACCCCCGAAATGCCGCTGGGCCGCCTGCTCGGTAAAGGTGCCCTGCGGCCCCAGATAAGTGACCGTCAGCGGCCTTTCCAGCGCCAAGCATTCGCTCATGATTTCGCGGAAAATGCGGCGCACGGCGTTCTCATGCAGCGGCCCGGCATTCAGCGCGGCGATGCGGGCCAGCACCTGCGCCTCGCGCTCGGGGCGGTAAACAGCCGCCGTACCCTTGAGGTCCCCGATGGCCCGCGCCTCGGCCGCCCGCTGGCTGAGCAGGTCCAGCAGCTGCGCGTCAATGGCGTCTATCCGCTCACGGTGCGGGGTGATAGCGGCCGCCAGAATCTCAGGCGCCAGGGGCTCAGAGTTCAGGGCCCCGGAGGTCGGGGCTTCAGTGCTTGGAGGGCGGCCGGACGGGTCAGACATGGTTCATTGTAGGTAGATGGGAGGCGGGCCCCCACCAACCCTGTCCCTATGTGCCTAGCCGGCCCGGTCCTTGCTCTGGGCCAGCAGCACGCGGCTCTCGCTCAGGAACTGCTCGCCGAGCGGCCCGAAGAACTCGCGCACGTCATAGAAATGCCGCGTAAAGGCGTCCCGGTCGCCTCGCTCCAGCAGCTCAATCACCTCGGCCAGGGCGGCGTGGTAGTCACGGATCAGGCCCAGATGGCTGGGCTGCGACCCGATGATGTCGTAATACAGCTGCGGGTCCTGCGCGAACAAGCGGCCCACCATCATCAGTTCCAGGCGGTAGATGGGGCTGGATAAGGCCAGCAGTTCATCCAGGTGCGGGCGCTCGCGGCTGAGGTTCAGCCCGTAGGCATAGGCGGTGGCGTGGCGCATGGCCTGAATCAGCCCCATGTGGCGGTCGTGTTCGCTGGGGTTCGCTGGGTGCAGGCGCAGGCCCCACAGCCGCAGCTGCTCGAGCAACCAGTCCACTTCGCCCGGCTCGCCGCGTCCCCGGCAGAACACGGTGACTTCTTTGGCAAAAGTCAGCACGTCCGGGCCGAACATGGGATGCAGCCCCAGCACTGGCCCGGGGTGCGCGGCCAGCATCGCCCGCAGCGGCTCGGCCTTGACCGAGGCCAGATCGGCCAGCAGGCAGCCGGGCGGCAGCGGGGGCAACGCCGCAATCACGGCGGCAGTATCGTGAATCGGCACGCTGACCAGCACCAGCCCGGCCCCGGCCAGCAGTTCGGCGGCGCGGTCCCAGTCGCCGCGCTCCAGCACAGCCACCTCGTAGCCCGACTCGCGGAACGCCTGCACGAAGCGCCCGCCCAGCCGCCCGCCGCCGCCCACCACGACCACCCGCAGCCCAGGGCGCACGCCCACGCTATGCCCACTTTCCTGCACGTAGCTTTCGCGCATGCAGCGGCGCAGCACGTCCTCGGCCAGGTCGGGGCTGATCCCCAAGGCGGCGGCTTCGGCGCGGCGGGCGTCCAGCAGAGCGCTTTCCCGCTCCGGCACGTAGATGGGCAGGCCCTGCGCCCGCTTCACGTCGCCCACCTGCCGCGCCAGCTCAATGCGCCGCTGAAGCAGCCGCAGCAGCTCACGGTCGTTCGCGTCTATCTCTGCGCGCAGAGCGTCCAGCTCAGGCGGGGTCACGCCTCTTCCCCCACGGTCAGCAGGTAATGCACGCCGCCGCTGCGCTGAAAGCCGTAGCGGTCGTACAGGCGCTGGGCGGCCAGGTTATCGCCCGCCGTCTCCAGAATCACGCCCCTGGCTCCGCCCTGCACGGCCAGGTCGCGGGCGGCGTCCAGCAGCGCTACGGCTACCCTCTGCCCCCGGACATCGGCACGCACAAACAGGTCGTTCAAAATCCACAGCCGCCGCATCCGCACGCTGGAAAAGGAGCGGTAGAGCTGCGTAAAGCCGGCGGGCCGGTCATCCAGGAGCGCCAGCAAAATAACCGATTCGCCCAGCAGCAGCCGCTCCTGCAAAAAGGTCCGCGCCCCGCCGGGGTCCGAGGGTTGGCCGTACCAGACGCGGTACTCGTCAAACAGTTCGCTCAGGGTGTCCAGGTCGTCCAGGGTCGCGTGACGGAGGTGCAGCATGGGCCAGTGTACTGCCCGGCCCATTGCAGCTCCTGGCGGGGAAAGCGGCGCACCATCTCGGCGCTGGCCTCCTCAAACCCCAGCGCCTCATAAAGCGGGCGGCCCGCTGGCGTGGTGCCCAGACTCAGCACCCGCACTCCCCGCGCTGCCGCCGCTGCCAAAGCGTGTGTGACCAGCTGCCGCGCCACACCCTGCCGCCGCTGGGCGGGATGGGTCCAGACATTGACCACCCGCCCGCGCCAGGGCTGCGGGTCGTCCCTGGTCAGCCCCCAGTCCAGCAGGGTCAGGCCCGCGCCGCCGATGATGTCTCCTCCGCTTTCGGCCAGCCAGACCAGAATAAAGCCCGCGTTCCAGTGCGCCGGGGAGCCACTGTGCGTAGGCCTGCGCGGCGGCGTGGTCTGTTGGCAGCTCCGGCAAGCGGTGCCCGGCTACTGTCCAGGCGTCCGCCAGAGTGACGGGACGAACGGTCCAGCTCACCGGATCTCGGCCCCCACTTCACCGTCGGCAAACTGCAATGTGACCTGTTCCCCAGGCTGCAAGTCGGCGGCGCGGGTGACCACTCCGCCCGCGCCGCGCACCACCGCGTAGCCGCGTCTCAGGGTGCGCTCCGGCGACAGGCCCACTGCCGAGCGCATCAGGGCCGTCACGTCGCGCTCGGCTCCTGTCAGCTGGCGCTGAGCCGCCACTTTCAGCCGGTCGCGCAGCCAGCGCACCCCGGCGTCGGCTCCCACCGCCGCTTCGGCCCCGGCACGGCGCACGGCCTGCCAGTCGGCCTGGGCCTGGGCCGCTGCCGCCGCCACCGTACGGACGATGTGGGCCGCAGCCTTGCTGGGCGTATCGGTCCTCAGCGCCGCCAGCTCGTCGGGAAGGGTGTCGTCGCGGGCGTGGCCCAGGCCCGTGATCACCGGCACCGGGAACTGCGCCAGCGCCCGGCCAAACTCCAGGTCGTTCAGCCAGGCCAGGTCGGTGGTGGCCCCACCGCCCCGGATGACCACCAGGGCGTCCAGCGGCTGCGCGGCGTGCAGCTCCAGCGCGGCCGCTACGGCGCGGGTCAGGCTGGCGCTGGCCTCGCGGCCCTGAAAGGTGGCCCGCAGGTAATGCAGTTCCAGCGCGCCCGCCGCCTGCAAGTGCTCTACCTCACGGTGAAAGTCTCCCAGGCCGGCGGCCCCTTCGGGAGCGATCACGGCCAGCCGGGCGTAGTCGGCGGGCAGCGGCAGGGCGCGGTTTAAGGCATACACCCCTTCGGCCTGCAACTGCCCGCGCAGGGCGCCCAGGCGGGCGGCCGCCTCCCCCAGGGTGAATTCGGGCGAGATGTCCTGGATATGCAGCGAAAAGCCGTACTGCGCATGAAACTCGGCCGTGCAAAAGAGCAGCACCTTCATGCCCACGCCCAGGCCACCGCCGGTCACGCGGCGGAACTTGCCTTCCAGCGCGTAGCGCTCGCGGGCCCACAGCGCGGCGCGGCAGCGGGCGACCTGCTGCCCACCTTCCAGCTGAATCAGTTCCAGATACAGGTGCCGCCGGTCCGTCAGCTCGGCAATTTCGGCCCGCACCCAGATGGCCCCCGGCAGGCCCCGTCCCAGCACCTGCCCCACGTAGTCCAGCAGCTCCGAGAGTTCCAGCCACTGGGCCGGCGGCGCGTGGCTAGGCGAGGTTTCGGCACTTTGGCGGCGGGAGGAGCGGCGGGGCGGCATCTTTCCAGTCTAGGGGGCTGGCCTGCCCAGAAGTGACCAGAGGAGCAGCAGGCAGTTTCAGGCGTTCAGAAGTGGACCCCGGTTTGCTGGCTGCCCCTGCCCCGCTCGCGCCCGAATGACATGCCCAGAAGCATGTGGTTTGCGGCCACAGCGCCGTGTCGCAACTTGCCTTGTCTGCACTGCGCTACGTTGCGTTGCGTATTTCTTCCCGTTGGTCGGCCTTTACCGCTTCACATGAGCCGCTGGGCCACCGTCTGCATTACAGCTGCCCGGCCAGCACACGGCCCAGCGCCGCCGCCAGGACGCCTCCGCCCACGCTGAGGCTCAGGTACAGCGCCGCCTCGCCGTAGGCGCCGCGTATCAGCATCTGGTCCAGGTCCACGCTGAAAGTGCTGAAGGTGGTAAAGCTGCCCAGCAGCCCGGTGCCCAGCGCCAGCCGCGCCGCTTCAGGCAGGACGCCGCGCCCCACCAGTCCCAGCAGCAGCCCCAGC
>JAUNHF010000235.1 GCA_030524065.1 Deinococcus sp. | reverse complement strand
CATCTTTGGCGCTCAGCAGTCCCCAGTCCAGCAGCTCGCCCAGACTGACCAACAGCGGGTTGCCGGCAAAAGCGCCCAGCGTCTGGTACGGGCTGTTGCCGTGCCCGGTCGGTCCCAGCGGCAGAATCTGCCAGTAGGTCTGGCCGGCCCGCTGCAACCAGTCCACCCACTGCCGGGCCTCGCGGCCCAGCTCACCGATGCCGTAGGGACCGGGCAAGGAAGTCGGGTGCAGCAGCACCCCACTGGAACGCGGCCAGTTGGTCTGGGTCTGACCGGCGGCGGGCGCGTCGGCAGCGGTGCGCTCAGCAGTGTGAGAAGCTGCGGCAGGAAACTCAGGGGCGGGAGTCTGGGTCATGGGACACTCCAGGGATGGAGAAAGGGACGGGAGAAAATGGGCGCCAGAGCGGAGAATTCCTGGCCTGGCGCGGCGAACCTGCGAGACAGCTTAAAGCATCTGCCCGGCCGGGTACGGCCAAACCGCGAAGCCACCCTAGCTGCGCCGCCCTTTCACAGCCCCTACAATCTGCGGCGCCCTAAGCCGCGACAGCCGCCGCCCCGGTGTTGCCGGAAGCGGCGGCTGTCAGGACTTGGATTAACCGTAGACGACTTCCAGCACCTCGAATTCCATGCTGCCCTTGGGGCCGGGCACCTGCACCCGGTCGCCTGGACGGGCACCCAGCAGCGCCTGACCGATGGGGCTGGCGTCGCTCACCTTGCCGGCGCGCACGTCGGCTTCAAAAGTACCGACCAGCTCGAAGGTGCGCTCGGTCTTGCCGCTGCGGACCTTGACCTTGGCGCCCAGGCCAGCGCCACTTTCTGCGTCTTCCTCTACGATGACGGCGCGTTCCAGCTGGTCTTCAAGGTCGCGGATGCGGGCCTCGTTCTCGCTCTGCTCCATGCGTGCTTCGTCGTAGGCGGCACTTTCACGCAGGTCGCCGTCCTCAATGGCGCGGCCCATGTTCTCACTGATCTGCTCGCGGCGGGTGGTCTTGAGGTGGTGCAGGGTTTCTTTGAGGCGGTCGTAGCCGCGCTGGGTAATTGAGATCTTGGGTCCTGTCATAGCACTCCACTATAGCGGGCCGGGTGCTGCGGCTGGGGCAGGTTGGGGAGCGATAACTCTGGGGCCAGGCAACCAAGGGGCTGGGCAACCGGGGCCGAGCAGCCGCTCAGCGCCGGCCGAAGGTGGCGCCGCTTCCCCGGCCAAAGCCGCCCTGAACCGGTCCGCTGTCTTCCCCAGCGGCTTGCCCACTCACAAAGTCGGCCTGGGTCACCAGCAGGCGGAACTCTTGCGGGCTGGTGGACGCCTCCAGGCCCTCTTCCATGCTGATCACGCCCTGCATGTACAGCTCCGCAAGGTGCTTGTCGAAGGTGATCATGCCGCGCAGATTGTCCTCCAGCATGGCGTCCTTGATCAGCGGGGTCTTGTCCTCATCCTTGATGGAGTCCACCACCAGCGGGGTCCCCAGCAGAATCTCGGTGCCGAGCGCCCGGCCCTCGCCATCGGCGCGGCGCAGCAGGCGCTGCGACACGATGCCAATCAGCGACTCTGCAAACAAAGCACGGACCTCGCTGCGCTCGTGCGGCTGGAAAAAGTCAATGATGCGGTTGATGGTCCGCAGAGCGTCCTGGGTGTGCAGCGTGCTGAGCACCAAGTGCCCGGTCTGCGCCGCCGTCAGGGCCGCGTCCACCGTTTCCTTGTCACGCATCTCCCCGATCATGATCACGTCGGGGTCCTGGCGCATGGCGTACTTCAGCGCGGTGCGGAAATCGCGGGTATCCACACCCACCTCGCGCTGCACCACGATGGATTTGCGGTTGCGGTGCATGATCTCAATCGGATCTTCGATGGTGATGATGTGCTTGGCGTAGGTGCGGTTGATGTGGTCCACCACGCTGGCAAGGGTGGTGCTCTTGCCAGATCCAGTCGGCCCTGTCACCAGAATCAGGCCACGCGGCGACTCGGCCATCGTCTTCATCACCTTTTCGGGCAGGCCTAGGGTCCCAAAATCGGGAATCTGGTCACGCACCACCCGCATCACGATGCCCACCGAACCGCGCTGCCGAAAGACATTGACCCGGAAGCGCCCGTAGCCGGCCAGGCTGTAGGCCGAGTCCAGCTCGTTGCGGAACTCGAAATCCTCCCATTGCGCGGGGGTCAGCAGGGTCTGGGCATAGCCGGCAGTGTCGTCGGGGCGCAGCACTTTGGCCCCGAACTGCATCAGCTCACCATGCACGCGGCCCATCGGAGGGCTTCCGGCCTGCAGATGCACGTCGCTGGCACCGGCATTCATCATCTCTATCAGCAGCTCGTCAATTCGAATCATGGGACTCCTTGGGGGCCGCCAACAGGATATGTGGAGGCCATCACCATTCAGTATGCCGTACAGGGGGCGGCCACAGACAACGGACGACCCCGGCACGGGTTACTCGGCGGGCAAGTTGTCCAGCAAGGGCAGGTTGTCAATCAGGCGGACGCCATGCAGCCGCCCAGCGAACACCAGCCGGGCAGCGGCGGCCTGCTGCGGGGTCAGCTGGCCGTGCAAAGGCTCCAATTCCTCGTCCAGCAGGTGCAGATAGTCCAGCTCTAACGGCTCCTGCGCCAGCACGTCCCGGCCCACCGCCAGCAGGGTGCTTGCGTCTTGCTCGCCCGCAGCGTAGGCGGCCTGAATGGCCCGCAGCGCCCGCGAGATCACGGCGGCCTGAGTCTGCTGCTCAGTGCTCAGATAGCTGTTGCGGCTGCTGAGCGCCAGACCACTGGCAGCGCGCACGGTGGGCACGCCCACCACAGCCACATTCAAAAACAGGTCGGCGGCCATGCGGCGCACCACCGCCAGCTGCTGCCAGTCCTTTTCACCGAAATAGATACGGGCCGGCTGCACCAGCCCGATCAACTTGAGCACGATGGTGGCGACCCCATCAAAGTGTCCGGGCCGCGAGGCTCCCTCGACCCGCGCGCTGAGGCCCGCCACGCTGACCGAGGTGGCGTGCCCCGCCGGGTAGATGTCCTGCGGCTGGGGGTGAAACAGCAGCGCTGCGCCGGCTTCCTGCGCCACGCCCTGATCGCGGGCCAGGTCACGGGGATAGGCGGCCAGGTCGTCTGTGGGAGCGAACTGGGTGGGGTTGACGAACACGCTCACTACAGTCAGGTCGTTCTCGGCGGCGGCGCGGCGAATCAGGGTGGCGTGGCCCGCGTGCAAAAAGCCCATGGTGGGCACCAGCCCCACCTGTTGGCCCTGGCGGTGAGCCTGCGCCAGAGCATCACGCAGCGCGGCCGGAGTGGTCACGGTCTGGAATGCCGGAGCCTGGAGTGCTGGGGGCTGGGCTTCCGGAGTCTGGGCTTCTGGGCTGTGGGC
>JAUNHF010000234.1 GCA_030524065.1 Deinococcus sp. | reverse complement strand
GGAATCTGGTCGGGATAGTTGGCGGTGGCGATAAACATCACTTCGCTCAGGTCAAAGGGCACGCCCAGGTAGTGGTCGGTAAAGTTGCCGTTCTGCGCGGGGTCCAGCACTTCCAGCAGGGCGCTGGATGGGTCGCCCTGATAGCTGCTGCCCAGCTTGTCAATTTCGTCCAGCAGCACCACCGGGTTCTTGGTGCCCGCCGAGCGCAGGCCCTGGATAATCCGGCCCGGCATAGAGCCGATGTAGGTGCGGCGGTGGCCCCGGATGTCCGACTCGTCGCGGGCGCCGCCCAGCGCAATGCGGACATACTCGCGCCCCAGCGCCTTGGCGATGCTCTGCGCGATAGAGGTCTTGCCCACCCCAGGAGGGCCGGTAAAGACCAGAATCGGGCCCTTGTTGACTTCCTCTGCGCCGATTTCACCGCGCTCGGCCCGCATCCGGCGCAGCTGGCGCACGGCCAAGAATTCCAGCACGCGGTCCTTGACTTTTTCCAGGCCGTAGTGATCTTCGTCCAGCACCTGCGCGGCGCGCTCAATGTCCAGGTTGTCCTCGCTGCGCTTGTTCCAGGGCAGCTCGGTGATCCAGGTGAGGTAGGTGCGGATCACGCCCGCTTCGGCGGCGTCGGGGTGCATGCGCGAGAGCCGGCCGATTTCACGGTCCACTTCCTTTTTCACGTCTTCTTTCAGGCCCAACTCGTCGATCTTGGCGCGGAAAGCCTCGGCTTCGTCCAGCTCGCCTTCGCCGTCCTCGCCGCCGCCCTGAAGCTCCTTTTGGATGGCTTTGAGCTGTTCGCGCAGGAAGTATTCGCGCTGGTTTTTGTCAATCTCTTCTTTGACCTGGGCGCGAATTTTGGCCTGCACCTCCTGCACTTCCTGCTCGGTGTCCAGCAGGCTCAGCACCCGCCGGGCGCGCGCCGGAATGTCGGTCAGCTCCAGCAGGGCCTGCTTGTCTTCCAGCTTGAAATCCATGTGGAAAGCGATGTGGTCGGCCAGCTCGCCCAGCTCATCTTTGGAGTGGGCCACCTGCTGCGCTTCGCTGGAAATGCGGCCTGCACCGGCCACCTCATCGAACTTGCCCAGCAGCTCGCGGCGCAGGGCCTGCTCTTCTTTGGCTTCGCCGGCCGCAGCGCGGGGCATCCGCAGGGCTGCCGTAAAGTAGCCGCCCTCCTCGTTCCAGCTAAAGGTCTTGACGGCTGCGCGCTCCTGCGCCGAGACGAGCAGCTGCAAGCTGCCGTCGGGGTTCTTGCGGACCCGCAGAATCTGGCACACGGTCCCGAAGTCGTAGAGGTCTTTGGCCCCCGGGTCGTCAATGTCCTTGTCCGTCTGCGACACGATCAGGATGTACTTTTCGCCTTCCATCGCCGCCTCAATGGCCGAAATGGAAATGGCGCGGCTGGCGTCAATATGCTGCACCATGCCGGGATAAATCACGCTGCCGCGCACCGGACAAACCGGAACGGAGCGGGGAATACGGGGGGAAGTGGACTGAGGCACAGTGAAACTCCTTTTTGCCTGGCGGGTCATTGAGAGGGGCCACGCGGGGCCCACGAAACATGCAGCTGGAACGCGGAGTCCGTCCGCAGAGAAAGAGGGGGGTGCAGGGCGCCGGACCACTGGGCCGGACAATGCCCCCGTGCAGGAAACTTGAGTGCCAGTATATCAAGTCATGCTTTATTCTTTCAAGCAAGCAGCGGCCCGGATTAAGTCTCGCTCAGGTCAGCGCTGGGGCCGTCCTGAGGGGGAATCCGCACGGTGTCCACCTGCACGCCGTAGCGCAGCAAGATAGTCTTGAGCCGCTGCGTGGCGGCCACGGCCAGCGCCCGGTCGGCCGGCGCGAACGCCAGGGTCAGTCGGCCCGGCTGCCCGGAGCGGGGTTCTTCTACCCGAATTTGCAGGGGCCGGCGAAACGCCGCGTCGGCAGTCACGTCGCGCAGCACCCGCACAAAGTCCAGTTCGCCCAGACCTTCCAGGGCAAAAACGATGCCTTGACGGCCGCTGGCAGGCTGGCCCAGATGTGGGTCGGTCATGTCTGTCAGGCTAGGGGCCAGTGCCCCCGGCGCGGTGAGTGCCCCAGCCAGAAACCTTTGGGCAAGGCGAGAAGGCGCAGTGTATCGGATAAAGCGGCCAACCCTGGCCCTGGCCCCCGCCCGCTCAGCCTTCTCGCAGACAGAGGCGCTAAGGTACAGGGCGTGAGAATATCCGGCCGTCCGCTGCCCGCTCTCCTGGTCCTGGCTGCTGCGCTGCTGGGCACGCAGGGCGCGGGTCAGCAGGCCCCGGATGAACGGTCACCAGCCCTCCTGGCCCCGGCTGCCCCAGCTCCGGCTTTTTCGGCGCAGAACCGCAGCGGCACCTCACTGACACTGCCCGCGCCCAGCTTCAGGCCCAGTCTGATTCAGGTGGGCGAAACCCGCTGGAACGCGGCCGCCCTCCCCGCCAGCGACCCGATGTTTGAGCTGTCGGCGCCCGCCGGCACCAGCGTGACACTCTCGCAGGTCGGCTCGACCGTGTTTGAGCTGTCGGAGCTGGAGGTCAGCGGCCTGGGCAATGCCGGCAACGCCGCGTTAGAACAGCAGTTGCGGGCCGGTTTCCGGGCGCTGGACACCCTGGGACAGTCGCAGAGCCGCACGGTGCAGCTACAGGTGCTGAGCCGCACCCCCGCCGGTACCGAGCTGAGCACCCGCTGGAGCGGTGACCCCAGCGCACTGGCGGAACCGACCAACCCTGCTGGGCCGGCCCCGGGCGCAGATCCGGGTACAGGCAACGCCAGCGCCCCGGAACTGCAACTGCGCCAGCTGCTGCTGCCCGGCGGAGTGCGCGGGCCGCTGGAAGTCAGCAGCCTGGACACCACCCTGGCGGCCCGCTACCGGCTGCTGGACCGCTCAGCGCTGCAAAGCCTCAGCCCCGAGGCCGCTGCCCCCTACGGCGCAGTTCTGGACGCCGGTGAACGGGTCAGTGGCCTGGGCCAGCAGCCGGTGCTGCCGCTGTTCCGGGCCGCGCTGGGGGCAGCCCAGCCCCTACAAGACTGGACCCTGCCGGACCTGAGCCGCGCCGAGTTGCCCCCGCTGGACGTGCGGCGCGAGCGGGTCTATCAGGGCCAGAATTCACGCGGAGATTTTTTGTTTCAGACGCAGAGCCGCGCTCAGCCCTGGCAGCAGTCGCTGGAAGGAGCGGCAGGCACGCCCGGCGGCCGCAGCAGCCTGACGCTGGAAGTGCTGGACATGGCCCAGATGAGCCAGGCGGTGTACCGCGCCGACGGTCTGCCGCACTCGGCGTTTGAATTCAGCACCTTGCAGCTTCAGATCACGGCCCGCAGCGGCGCCGCCAGCGTGCGCTTTGCCGTGCAGGTTCGCAGCACTTCGGCCCTGCGCCCGCTGGGTGGCTGAGAGGTGAGCCACACAG
>JAUNHF010000233.1 GCA_030524065.1 Deinococcus sp. | reverse complement strand
CGCTGTCACGGCCTTCCGGGTGCTGGAACGCCGCGCCGGCCACGCATTGATAGAAGCGCGGCCCCGCACCGGGCGGCTGCACCAGATTCGCGCCCATCTGTTTGACCTGGGCCTGCCGCTGGTGGGCGACAAGATCTACGGGCCCGAGCGCGACGCCTTTTTGGAATTCCGTGATACCGGCCAGACGCCGGAGCTGACCCGCCGGCTGGGCATGGCCCGCCAGGCGCTACATGCCGCCAGCCTGCATTTTCCCTGGGACGGCGCCCAGGTGCGGCTGCACGACCCGCTGCCCGCCGACATGCAGGCCTTCTGGGAAGGTCTGGCGGCGGAAGAGGGCTGACGGCTGGGCGCAGCACTGTCAGAGCTACGGCGGGCCCGCTGCTACAATCCATGCTGTGTCTAAGCCGACTATCCAGCTGATTCCCGCGACCGATCCCCAGGCCTACAACGATGTGGTGGCGGCCATGCCGCTAAGCAGTCCCTTGCAGGGCTGGGGGTACGGCGAGGCGCGGCGGGTGCTTGGGCAGCAGCCTGAGCGCTACTTGCTCCAGCGCGGCGCCGAGACGGTGGGCGCCGTGCAGCTGATTCGCAAGCGGCTGATTCCCGGATTTTCTACGCTGTACGCTCCGCGTGGCCCGGCCATCGTGGACACGGACCTGCTGCCAGAATTCGGCCAAGCAGTGCAGGCGGTGCGCCGGCCTACCGATACCCTGCTCAAGATTGAGCCGCCGCTGATGCTGCCGGCCAACGAAGGCGACCAGAACATCCCCGCCGGGTTCGGGCCGTTTGAGCGCTCCGCTGCCGAGCAGCCCGAACACACCATCATCAAGCGGCTGGACGCGGGCGAAAAGGAGCTGTTCGCGGGGCTGCATTCCATGGCCCGCCGCAACGTCCGCGCCGCCGAAAAGCGCGGTGTGGTGGCTGAGCGCAGCACCGACTTCGAGGGCTTCTGGGAGATTTTTACCGCCACCAACGAGCGGGCCAAGCTGGGCGCTTTTCCCCGCGCCTACTACGAGACCATGCTGCGTGAGGGGGGCAAATATGGCGGCGAAAGCTACCTGCTGCTTTCGCGCCACGAAGGCCGCGCCCTGGCCGGCGGCTTTTTCCTGGCGCTGGGCGACACCACCTGCTACCTGTACGGCGGCAGCGTGCGCGACGACCGCCCCACCGAGGACGGCTCGCCCCGCAAGGACGCCAAGGCCCCCGACGCCTTTTACTGGAACGCCCTGCTGGACGCCAAAAAGCACGGCTATCAAGTCTTCGACTTCTGGGGTATTCCCCGCGAACTGGACGAATCTAAACACTCCTACGGCGTGTTCAAGATGAAGCTGAAATTCTCCGAGGAGCGGGTCTGGTTCCCGGCCTACGACCTGCCGCTGAACGCGGCGGCCCCGGCGATCGTGCGGGCACTGCGCTGGCGCAAGACGCAAAACAACCTGCGCAAGCGCGGCACCGCCGAAGACGTGCTGTAAGGGCATGACGGGGCTGGCCTCAGCAGCTGTGCCCCTGAGTTCAGGAACCAGACAAGTCCCGCCCCGGGCATGCAGGGCGGGACTTGTCTGGTTCGGTCTATCCCAGAGCGCCGCTGTGTCTTACTGGGCGGCCTCTTCCATAAAGCTGATGGTGTAGGTGCCCTGGCTTTCGGCGTTGTAGCTGGCGGCAGCCACGAAATAGTCGCCGTCGCTGGGCACCTTGAAGGTGATCAGCGAGTCCTGGGTGGTGAAGTCGTCGTTGCTGGTCAGCAGCTGGCCCTGGGCGCCAAACAATCCCAGCAGCAGGTCGGGCTTGCCGTTTTCGTGTGCCAGCGTGCCGATCACCAGGGTCTGGCCGGCGCGGGCGCTCAGGCGGAAGGTATCTACGTCGGCTGCCGAGGCCAGCGTGCCTTCGTAGGCTTCGCCCACCGCCGTGCCGACCGCCTTGCTCCAGTCCACGCCGCTGAAGGTGCCTTCGGTGACGCGGCCGGCTTCATTCTGCTCGGGCGCCTGGCCCTGCCAGCGGGTCAGGCCCACCAGGTAGGTGTTGAACGCCCCGCCGGCGCCTTCGTCGGTCACTTCAGCAAAGTACGGGCCGCTCGCCGGCACCCGGAAAGCCAGGGCGGCGTCGCGCAGGCCGCTGCGGAAGCTGGTGTTGGAAGCCAGTTCCTTGCCGCTGCTGTCCAGCACGCGCACCTTCAGGTTGGGCGAGCCCAGCAGCGTCTGGGTATTGATAAACGCGGTCTCGCCCGCCTGGGCACTGAAGCTGTACAGGTCGGTGTCACGCTCGCTCATCACGGCTTCCAGCGCCTGCCCGTAAGTGATGGGGGCCGCCTGGGCAGGCACGTTGTTCGGCTCGTAGGAGTCGGCGGGCAGGGCCACGTTGAGCGGTACGCCGGCCTGGTCGCCCAGGGTCCGTTTCTCGCCGGGGGCCAGGCGCACATTTGCCACACTGTTGCCGGGAGTGGTGCCGGTCAGGAGAGGACGGGGGCCAGAGGCGAACATCTGGTAGTCGCCGGCATCAATCTCATAAAAGCTGGCGTGGCCGGAAGGATAGACGAACTCGCCCGCCGAGGACTGGCCGTAAAGCAGCTGGTCCGGGCGGCGCTCGGAGCCCTTGAGGGTCACGCCCACCAGCGGAATGCCCACGCTGGGGTCCGACTGCGCCACAAAGCGCATATCCAGGCTGGCTCCCTTTTCTACCCGGTTAGGGGCGTCGTTCAGGGCCATGTCCACGGCGCGGTCTGCCCGCACCACGCCGTAGCCCAGGTCGGTGGTGTAGCCGCCAGCGGGGCTGTAGGCGGTGTCTTCCAGAATGTGGCGCACCTGCGCTGGGGTCAGGTTGACCGCGCCGCCCTGCATGGCTGCCGACAGGATCAGCGCCGCTGCGCCGGCTGTGGCCGGGCCTGCAAACGAGGTGCCGTTCACGTAGGCGTAGTTGTTCTCGGTGGGGTCGCCCGTGTGCACGCGGGTGCCGGGCACCCAGATGTTCTCGCCGGGGGCCGCCACGCTGAGGTGGCTGCCCCGGTTGGAGAAGGTGGTGCGGGTGTCGGTCGCGGTGGTGGCCGCCACCGAGATCACGCCCGGCACCCAGGCGCCGGAGCTGGAGCCCGCAGTGGGTGTGTTGCCCGCCGAGGTCACAAACACCACGCCGTGTTGCAGCACAAACTGAATGCCTTCGCGCAGAATCTGCGAGTAGTTGTCGCCGCCGAACGAGTAGTTCACCACATCCACGTAGCCACGGTGCCCGGCGGGGGTGTCGCCGTCGCCGGTTTCGCCAGAGACTTTGCCGTCAGGACCGGTCACAGCCCAAACGAATGCGTTGGCCGAATCCCAATAGGAGGCCCCGGAACCGCTGTGGGTGATGGTCATGGGCACGATCTTGGCGTCCGGGGCCACGCCCGCGCCGCCGATGCCGTTGTTGCCCACAGCCGCCG
>JAUNHF010000232.1 GCA_030524065.1 Deinococcus sp. | reverse complement strand
CGTCTAGAGCCACCGCAGACGCAGAAGGCTCAGGCTGCGGAGCGGCGCAGGCCACTGTCAAGGCCAGCGCCAGCGCACCCAGGCCCCGCGCCCAGGCCCAGGCGGCCCGGCGCGGTTGGCCCTGACGGTGGTCTTGGGAAGTCATATTGAGCAGCATAGCGGCCTCCTTCTGTCTGGAGCGTGGCCTGCGCCCCTGTCTGGACTTTGGGTGAGCGTGCCCGAGTCTCCCCGTTGGAACACGTTCATCGGCGGCCCACCAAGATGCCCGTCAATACCCCTGATTTCTAATCAGACTCTTAACTAAAAAATGGTTTCAGGCGTTAACCGTCCCGTTTTAATACAACGTGCATTTCTCTACTCTGAGGGTCGGAGGTAATCCATGAAAAAACTAACTTTCCTTGCCGGTCTGCTCACACTGTCTTCTCAAGCTGGGGCCCTACCTCAGACCTTGGACTGCGCGGCCAATGCCCAGAATCCGCGCTGTGTCAGCCAATCCATGCCGGACGGGGCCGGGACCGTGGGAAGCGGGCCAACCTTTTATCAGGGTGGGTCCAGCGATGATCTCCTTGGCGGGTTCGTGACCGCCGACGGCAAGAAGCTGATTGTCGCTGTCAATACCCTCAGCGTCACCGGAGACAAGTTCGGTGCAGTGATGGAAGTGGACCTGGATACCGGCAACCGCCGGGTTATCAGCGGGTATCTCAATGCCGTAGAAAGCCGGGGCCAGGGCGTGCCGTCAGGTTCGTATGAACTGTACGACCTGGGCAATGTCAGCGACGTGAACCCGCTGCCGGGCGGCGACTTGGTGGCTTACAGCGCTGGACAGGCCATCCGCATTGATGGCCGGACCGGCAACCGCACCCTGCTGTGGACTTCCAAGACCAGCAGCGACATCAGCGTGCGCGACGGCGCAGAGCGCAAGTACGCTGCCGGATTACTGCCGGGCGCTGCTGGTTCGGTGCCCACCCCCAATCTGAACGTGAGCACGCCCCTGGGCAACGTGAACCTGGGCAGCCTCTTTGGTGGGGGCAACAGTACGCCCGCTCCTGCTGCGGCAGCTACGGGCAGTGGACATCTGGGCAACGGCTACTTCTGCCCGCAGTTCACCGCTTCTGAGCGGATGCCTGCCATTCCGCGCCCCAACATGGCTACGGACGCCCAGGGCAGCATCTACCTGCTGCACGACAACAACCCTCAGGGCTCCGGCTTTGCGCTGTTCAAGCTGGATGCCAGCAAGGACTACCGCTGCACCGTGGTGTCGCAGTTCGGCACCCAGGGCAACAATGTGAAGGGCAGCGGCCTGCCCTGGACCACCAACGTGACGTCCTCCGGGCCGCTGTTCGGTGACCTGACCCTGGTGGGCGACACGGTCTACGCGGCCGGCGGACCCAACCCCAACTACGTGGTGGTCAGTATCAATACCAAGACGGGCGAGCGCAGTCTGGTTTCAGGCCAGCGCGCTGGCAACGGCATTCAGGCCTTCAAGAAGGGCAGCGGCGACGCCATGATCAGTGATGTCGTGGTTCACAGCGGCGGTGTGCTTTACACCACCGAGGAGCAGGTCAACGCCGACAGCTTCCGCCTGGTCCGCATTGACCCCAAAACGGGTGACCGCGCAGCTGTTCCTATAAAGCCCAACACGCCACTCGCCAGCGGCTTTTCCAGCGATATTCGGCTGTACAGCGTTCCCAACTCCACCAACCTGCTGGTCTGGTTCCGCGATGCGCTGCATCTGCTGGACCCCAAGACGGGCGACAACATGATTCTTTCCCGCTAAAGCTCTGAAGGCCAAAAAAAGTCTCCATTTCCCTGCGAGGGTTGGAGACTTTTTTGAACCCGGCTTTGTGCTGAGCTATGGGCGTTGTGGCGCCACGGCTGCTGGGAGGCTCAGCCTCGCCGGCCCGCCAGCATCCACAGCCCCACGGCTGCCGACGCGGAGGCCAGTGGGCGCAGGCCCCGGCTGCCGCCGGCAATCAGGCCCAGCGCGAGAGCGCCGGTGCCCAGCAGGCGGCTGGACTTGACCCGCTCCTGGGCAATCTGGGCGGTGTCCAGATCGTTGCGGGCGTGCACTTCTTCGATGTTTACGGCGGCTGGGGCCACCACCAGCGCCCCCAGCGCGGCCAGCCGGGCGGGCAGGCTATCGCGCTCGCTGGGCTTCAGCAGTGTGGGGAGCAGCGCGGCCACCAACGCGCCTACGCCGCTCCAGGGGTCCTGCGGGCCCACATCGTCGCCGCGTGTGTGGCTCAGCAGCAGCGCCGCGCCCGGCACCAGCGCGGCCGCCTTCTGGTCGGTGGTTCCAGCGGCCAGCGCCCCGCCGGCCAGCACCAGTTGTTCAGGCAGGGTGGGGGCCGCGCCCACGGTGGCGCTGAGCAGGCGCAGGCTTGCCACGGTCACAAACGCCGACAGCAGCTCTTCCAGGGCGCTCAGGTTGGATTCGGGGGCGTCGGTCAGGCCCAGCAGCAGTTCGGCGGCCAGGGCGGCAGCGGCGCTCTGCGTATGGTCGGGGTCCAGTTCGCGGGCGGTGGCCCAGGCGGCGAATGCTCCGGCGCCCGTCCGCAGGCTGCCCGCCCACGACTGCCCGCTTAGGCGGCCCAGCAGCAGGCCGGCCAGGGCGCCGCCGGCTGCCAGCTGGTTGGAAGGAACCGTAAGGTCTATGGTGCGGGCCAGCGCCAGCGCCGGACGACTGTTTGCAGTGTTCACGCTTCTGAATCTACCCCTGGCGGCCCCTGCGCCGCACCGTCTATCAAGCCTCGTGATACGGATGGCCGCCCAAACGGCCCTGTTTGAAGTGGAGAACCCCGGCCAGTGGGACCGGCCCAGCGGCGGAGCAAAGGGGCAAGGAACATTTTTGCACAGGGCCACAGGATACGGCGCCGTCCATGTAGGAGGCCGCCTGACCGCTGCCCGCCAGAACCACCCGGATGTGCCTGTGCTTCCTGAAAGCCTGCGCTCCCTTGCCTACACTGAATGGGTGCGCGCACTGATCACACTGCTGGTCCTGGCGGTCCTGGGCTGGCTGGGCTACACCGCCCTGACCCAACCGCAGGGCTTCCATCCCTCGCTGCCGGTGCAAGATGCCCTGCGGCGGCAGACGGCGGGAGAGCCGGATTCCGGCCCTGCACCACAGGCACAGGAACCTGCGCAGCGGCCACCCGAACCGCAGAGACAGCCCAAAGTCCAGGCGCGGCTGATTGAGCAAGCGGTGGCCCGCCAGCCCATCTCCATTCAGGCGCTGCGGGCACGGGACTATCCTGGCAGCGCCCTGACGGTAGAGCGCGAGCTGGAGCGCGGCGACAATTACTCGCGGCAGGTGGTCAGCTACCTCTCCGACGGCCTGAAGATTAATGCCCTGCTGACCGTGCCAGATGGCCCACCGCCCGAAGGGGGCTGGCCCGCCATCGTCTTTAACC
>JAUNHF010000231.1 GCA_030524065.1 Deinococcus sp. | reverse complement strand
CTGGGCCTGCACGCCACGCGCCGCGTCCAGCACCATCAGCGCGGAGTCGGCGGCGGTCAGGGTGCGGTAGGTGTCCTCGCTGAAATCCTGGTGCCCTGGGGTGTCCAGCAGGTTGATGTGGCGGCCTTCGTATTCAAAGGTGAGCGCACTGCTAGAAATAGAAATGCCGCGCTGCTGCTCGATGCTCATCCAGTCGGACTGGGTGTGCGAGCGGCCCTGCTTGGCGGTCACGCTGCCGGCCTCCTGAATCGCGCCCCCGTACAGCAGCAGTTTTTCGGTGATGGTGGTCTTGCCGGCGTCGGGGTGCGAAATGATGGCAAAGGTGCGGCGGCGGTCAATTTCGCCCTGCAACTGGGCGGAGGGGTGGGGTTGGGTCATAGATACTCCTGGCGTCACGGCTCCGTCGCGCTTCCCTCAGGGCAAGCGGGCGGGGCGCAGAAAAGCGGGGCTTGGGTGCTGCGGCGATATCCGGCCCCTGCTTCCGCGCTGGGCGCAAAAAGCTGGGTGGGGCGGAACAAAGACTCCAGGCCGGGGGCTCAGGGTGGACCGGGGCGTAGCCGGCGTGGAGCGGCAGACATGCGGGCCATCATAGCAAGCGGGCGCGGGGGCAGGGGCCAAGAAGCGCAGGCCAGCAAGGAGAGCGCGGGGACGGGAAAGCCCCTCAGTCCTGCACGCTGTGCCCCGCCGCTCTCAGGGCGGCTATGGCCCCGGCCAGCCCAGCGCGGCTGACCAGCACATAGTCGGTGTCGAAGGTGCTCACCGCAAAAATGCCTATCTCGGCGTCCCGCAGCGGGTCCAGCACACTGCTCAGGATGCCGGTCAGGTCGAAGGGAAAAGGGCCTTCCAGCTTCAGCGCTGCCCAGCCAGCCTGGTGCTGCACTCCGGCGGGCACCCCCTGCGCCGCGCACAGCACCGACAGTTCCTCGGCAGTGCGGCTCACGGTCCAGAACTCGCCCTCGGTGGCCCAGTGGGGCAGAGGTTCGGCGGGACTCAGGCGGCACACGGCATACTCGCCGCGCAGCAGGGTCAGGGTCAATTCGGGCATGATCTTCAGTGTAAAGAGTGTAAATAACGGCAGGGCCGGGGTACGCTGACCTCATGACCCACCCTGCTTCCCGCCCCCTGACCCTCATCACTGGCGCCACCGGCGGCATCGGCCGGGCCACCGCGCACGCCCTGGCACCCACGCACGACCTGATCTTGCAGGGCCGTAGCCGCGCCGCGCTGGAGGGCTTGCAGCGTGAAGTGCAGGCCGAGCATCCGCAGGCGCGTCTAGAACTGCTGGAGCTGGACCTGTTGCGCCCTGACACCTTCGCGGCCGCCGTGGCTGATCTGCGCCCGGCCCACCTGGTCCACAACGCGGGCGTGGCTGAGCTGGGCGCGGTGGCCGAGCAAGGGCATGACCGCTGGACCTGGACGCTGGCCGTGAACGTGGTCGCCCCCGCCGAGCTGACCCGGCTGCTGCTGCCTTCGGTGCAGGCGGCGCAGGGGACCATCGTCTTCGTCAACTCGGGCGCGGGCCTGCGGGCGAATGCGGGCTGGGCCAGCTACGCCGCCAGCAAGCACGCGCTGAGGGCCCTGGCCGACGCCCTGCGCCAGGAAGTGGCCGACTCCGGGGTGCGGGTCGCCAGCCTGTATCCGGGCCGCACCGCCACGCCCATGCAGCAGGCCATCCGGGAGCAGGAGGGAGCCGGCTATGACCCCGCCACCTTTATCCAGCCGGCCACTGTGGCCGACGTGGTGCGCTACGTGCTGGCCGCCCCGCGCGACGTATCGCTGGACGACGTGGCGGTGCGCCCTGGCCCGCGCTGAAGGCTGAGCTTGCTGAAGGCTGGGACCTGCGCCTGCCCGTTGTCTGACAGCTCTGGGCTAAGCTGTGAGGCATGAATATTCTCGGCAAAGTAACGGTGCTGCCCAAGCTCCCGGCGGCCATCGGGCGGCTTTCGGAGCTGGCCTACAACCTGTATTGGAGCTGGGAGCCACGGGCGTGCAGCCTGTACCGCGACCTGGACCCGGACATCTGGGAAGCCCACGGGCACAACCCGGTCCGCACCCTGCTGGAAGTGAGCAGCGAAAACATGGACCGCGCCGCCGCTGATCCCGAGTTCGTGGGCCGCTACGAGGCGGTGATGGCCGAGTTCGACGCCTATATGGGCAAGGCGGACACCTGGGCCAGCCGCCACGCTGACGGCCTCAAGCCAGTTGCCTATTTCAGCATGGAATACGCCCTGCACGAGTCACTCCCTATCTACTCGGGCGGCCTGGGCGTGCTGGCCGGGGACCACTGCAAGAGCGCGTCCGACCTGGGCTTGCCGTTTACCCCAGTGGGGCTGCTGTTCCACGACGGCTATTTTCGCCAGACCCTGGGCCGCGACGGCTGGCAGGAGGAAAAGTACGACCGCCTGGACCTGACCACGCTGCCCATTCGCCCGATCCGCACGCCCGAGCGCGATGAACTGCGAATTTCGCTGGACATCGGCGGGCGCACGGTGACGGCGCGGGTTTGGCAGCTGAATGTGGGCCGCATCCGCATGCTGCTGCTCGACACCGACGTGCCCGAAAACCACCCCGACGACCGCCTGCTCACCTCGCGGCTGTACGGCGGCGATCAGGAAATGCGGCTCAAGCAGTACATGCTGCTGGGCATCGGCGGGGTGCGGGCGCTGCGGGCGGCCGGCGCCCCGGCCGAGGTCTGGCACATGAACGAGGGCCACGCCGGCCTGCTGAACCTGGAGCGCATCCGCGAGCGGGTCGAGCAGGGCACGGACTTCCGCACCGCCCACGAGCTGACGGCGGGCTGCACCCTCTTTACCACCCACACCCCGGTTCCTGCGGGCAATGACGCCTTTGGCTGGGACTTGATGGACCGCTACCTGGGCACCTGGCCCGCGCAGCTGCACACCACCCGCGAGCATCTGTACTCGCTGGCCCGCAATGAAGCGATGGAGAATCACGGCCCAGCCTTCAACATGACCGTCTTCGGCCTGCGGATGAGCCGCATGGCGAACGGGGTGTCGCGGCTGCACGGCCAGGTCAGCCGCGACATGTGGCAGGGCCTGTACCCTGGCCTGTATCCCGAGGAGGTGCCCATCGGTCACGTCACCAACGGGGCGCACAACCTCAGTTTTACCAGTCAGCGGATGCGTGATTTGCTGGGCACCGTGATGCCCGCAGACTGGACCGAGCGCCTGCACGAGCCGGAGCTGTGGCAAAACGTGGAGCGGCTTTCGGGCCAGCAATTGGCCGAGGTGCAGCGCGAAATGAAGGCCGAAATGATTGCGTTCGTGCGCCAGCACCAGCGCGAAATGCTGCTGCGCAACGGCGCCGGAGCCGCCGAGCTGGCCTACACCGATACCCTGCTCAGCCCAGACGTGCTCACCATCGGCTTTGCCCGTCGCTTTGCCACCTACAAGCGGGCCACGCTGCTGC
>JAUNHF010000230.1:2490-3429 GCA_030524065.1 Deinococcus sp. | reverse complement strand
GCCGGGCCACATGAAGGTTGTCCCCCCCTGGGGTTCAGCTGGAGAAGGCGGGTCAGTGCAGTGTCCGTTGCGCCAGCTCCGGCTCCTGCCAGTCGGCGTGCAGCACGCGCACCTCAGGGCTGCCCGCTGGGGTGTACCACACCCGCACCCCGCCCTGACCGGGGCTGCGGTTCAGGCGGTGTTCGGCGGCCGGCGGCAAGGCCCGGTCCAGCGCCAGAAATGCGTTGCGGTGGGCCGGTGTCCAGCCGCGCAGGTGCAGCGTCTGTCGGCTCTCGTTGTGCAGCAGCAAGTAACCTTGGCCTAGGGTGACACTCAGCTCGGGTGGATCGGGACGCCGCCGGGCCTGCCAGCGAACCCCGGTGCCGAAGGTGGGCGGCTCCTGCTTGCCCAGGCCGCTGGGAGGCAGCCAGGTGGCCGTCCGGCGGCCGGCGGGGCGCCACAGCAGCCCACTTATCAGCCCGGCCAGCCCCCAGAGCGCCAGCACCATTCCCCCGCACAGGGTCAGAAAGGTCGGTGTCTGGGCCAGCAGTGCGCCGCCGCCCAGCACCGCCAGCACCAGACCCCAGGCCCAGGCGGGCCGCTGCGGGGCGGGGCGAAAAGCGTGGGGCCACCAGTCGGCGGCCAGCAGCAGCGCGGCCCCCAGACCGAAGAGCGCGGGCACTTCCAGGAGGGGAGCCAGCAGCAGCAACATCAGGCCCGGCACGCTCCACAGGCTGACGGCGGGGCCCTGGCGCCGCTGCGCCGCACGGGCCACCCGCACCAGCCAGTACAGCGCCAGCACCCCCCAGGCGGCCACAAACCAGAGGTTCAGCCGCTCCAGAAAGGGAGTCGCCAGCAGCCCTTCACCCATCAGCCTGGCCCGGCGTCCGGCTGGCCCTGGCGCCGCACCTCGGCGGCCAGGTGTTGCAGCTGCCCGGCCAGCAGCGACCAGCCGGTTTC
>JAUNHF010000230.1:0-2480 GCA_030524065.1 Deinococcus sp. | reverse complement strand
TTTCAGCGGCGCCGCGTGACCCCGGCAGCGCAAACAGCAAGGTGCGTCCGGCCAATCCACCCACCGCCCGCGAGAGCATCGCGGCGCCGCCGACTTCGCTGTACGACAGCATCCGGAACAGTTCTCCAAAGCCGGGCAGTGGCTTGGTCAGCAGGGCTTCTACCGCGGGCACCGTTACGTCGCGCCCGGTAATCCCAGTGCCTCCCGTGCTGAGAATCAGGTCAAAGCCGGCTGCCTGCCACCCGCGCAGCGCCTCCTCAATGGCAGACCGCTCATCGGGCACGATGCGGTATTCCGCGACCTGATGCCCGGCCTGCTGGAGGGCCGCTGCCAGAAACGGCCCGCTGAGGTCGGTGCCGGGCGTACGGGTGTCGCTGACCGTCAGCACGCCGCAGCGCAGGGTCAAAAAGGTGCTGGGCAGATGGCTGGCCGGCGTGCCAGGATCTGGCCGAGCGGGAGGAACAGCAGGGGCCGCTGTGGAAGACATGCGCTCACCATACCCCTGCTGGCCGCCCCTAAGCGTTGAGAAAGTCAGATTTCGGCCGTCCAAGGTACTGCTGGCTTTTCGGACAAGAGAGGATGAAACCTGGCCGCGGCTGCGTTTCCTTGCTCTGCTGGCACAAAAAGCGCTCCCCATTTCCTCGCTGCGCGGCACATGCTTTCTGCCTTGTAGCTTGGTCAGGCTGGGCCCGGCCCTTAGCGCCGGCTGGCCTTGCGCCCGGCCAGCAGCACCTGCTGCACCTGCTCAGGCAGCTGGGTGTAGTCGGCGGCAGTCACGGCGCTGAGCGGCTTGCGGCCCAGCACCGCCAGCAACTTGCCGCACTGCTCTTCTAGGAATTCGCGGTAGTCGCCGGCCCCGCCCGACTGCACGCATTCCAGGGCCAGCAGCTTAAGCTGGCCTTCCAGGCCCTGCACCGCCAAAAAGTGCGCGGCCTGCTCGGCAGCCGGGCCCAGGCGGTCTTCCAGGCCCAGCACGGTTTCAGGCCGGCGCATCAGGTCATCGGCGGCGCGGCGCACCAGCGGCTCGCGCAAGGTGCGCTGGCAGGGGCGGCAGGGGGTGTGCGGGCTGGGCTCGCCGCAGACCGGGCAGGGATTCCAGCCCTGCTGCTCGCGCCAGCGCCGGCGCCGGACCACCGCTTCAGCGGCGCGCTGCGCCACGTCCCTCAGCTCCTGTCCGGCGGCCTGCGCGGCCTGCTCGGCGCGGGCCTGCTCGGCCGGGGCCAGGGGAGGCAGCTGCGGAGCGTGCACCCGGCGCACTTCGCCGGGGTCCGTCCAGCCGGTCCCAAAGCGGATTTCGGTGACCTGCTCGGGGGCCACGCCGGGGGGCGCCTGCTGCGCCAGCAATTCGTTGAGCCGCCGCATAAAGTGGTGCCGCTGCATGCTGAGGTGGTGCGCCGCTCCCGAGTCGCGCGCTTCAACCTGTAGGGTGCCGAACTGAAAGGACCGCGCCCGCGTGAGCCGCGCCACTTCTGGACCCACCGCCTGCGGCCAGATCAGCAGCGCCTGCGCCCGCTGCACGCCGAAGCCCAGGCGGTTTTTGCCCAGAGTGGCGTTCATCAGTTCGCCGACTGTGCGCAGGTCGCCCTCGCGCCGGCCGCTGCGGGCGCGGGTGCGGAAGCTGGGCTTGGGGGTATAGGGCCGGTCGGGTCGGTCGCTGTTCACGCGGGCACCTCCTGGGGGGTAAAGCGGCCGGCGGCGGCCCGCAGCACCAGCTGTGCGCCGGGCGGCTGCTCGGTCCCGGTCACGATGGCCTGCGGCACCGAAGCGGCCAAGTCAAGCAGAAACTGCCGGCGCTGCGGGTCAAGTTCAGCCGTCCAGTCATCAATAAGGAGCACCGGCGGCTCTCCGAACCGCTCGGCCAGCAGTTGCAACTCGGCGTAGCGCAGCGCCAGCGCGGCGGTCCGGCCCTCACCCCGGCTGGCGTAAGTGCCGGCGCTCAGGCCGCCCAGCGTCAGTTCCAGGTCGTCGCGGTGCGGCCCGGTCAGGGTGACGCCCCGCGCCAGTTCCTCGCTGCGGCGCGCATGCAGGGTCTGGGCGTAGGTGTGTGGGTCGGTGCTTTCTAGCAGCCGGATGTCCAGCGCTTTGCGGCTGCCCAGTTCGGCGTTGGCGTGGCGCGCCAGCTCTTCCAGGCGCACCAGCGCCCGGCTCCGGAAGTCCATGATCTCGCGCCCCAGCGTGACCAGGGGGCCGTCCCACACGTCCAGCGCCCAGTCCTGGCCCCCGCGCAAAGCGGCGTTGCGCTGCGTCACGGTGCGCTCGTAGCGGCTGAGCTGCTCGGCGTAGCGGGCGCTCAGCCGCCCCAGCAACGAGTCCAGATAAGCCCGCCGCCGCGAGGGCGACCCGAAAACCAGCTCTGAATCTTCCGGGCGAATCAGCACGGCGCTGCCGCGTGGCAGGTCGCCGGTGCGGGTGCGGACCCCGTCCACCTTCAGCTGCCGCCGCCCCCGCCCGATCCCCACCTCCTGCACGCTGAGGCTGCC
>JAUNHF010000229.1 GCA_030524065.1 Deinococcus sp. | reverse complement strand
TTTCATGTCCTCTACCGAGTCAATCGCCACGCCCGCCTTGCCCACGTCGCCCACCACGCGGGGGTGGTCCGAGTCGTAGCCCCGGTGAGTGGCGAGGTCAAAGGCCACGCTGAGGCCCTTTTGCCCCGCAGCCAGGTTGCGGCGGTAAAAGGCGTTGGATTCCTCGGCGGTAGAAAAGCCCGCGTACTGCCGGATGGTCCAGGGCCGGGCGGCGTACATGGTGGCGCGGGGACCACGCGTGAAGGGCGAAAAGCCCGGCAGGGTGTCGGTTTCGATGCCCTCAACGTCAGCGGCGGTATAGAGAGGCTTCAGGGTCAGCCCTTCGGGGGTCTGCTTGTTCAGGGTATCGGGGCTCTCGCCGCGCAGGTCCTTGGTGGCCAGCGCCTGCCAGGCCGCCAGGTCGGGGCGGGTGGGGTTGGAATCGGTCATGACAGCTCCTTTGCAGAGAAAAGCAAAAACTCAGGGAAAGCAGGAGAAAGCAGGGGGGGATGGATTGAAAGTGGCTCCAGTGTAGTGCCATTCCCCCGAATCCGAGCGGGCGGCCGCCGGGGTTCTGGCCTGCGCGGTGGTTCAGCTGGGGAGGGCGCCAGCCCCCGCGCTAACATCTTTTCGTGACCGACGCTGCCCCCGCCCGCAAACCCGTCATCCTCTCGCCCAGCCTGCTGTCCTGCGACTTTGCCCGCCTGGGCGAAGAACTCTCCACCCTGGAAGCGGCCGGGGTGCCCTGGGCGCACGTGGACGTGATGGACGGAATGTTCGTGCCCAACATCTCGTTCGGGCTGCCCATTCTGGCGGCGGCGCGGCGCGTGAGCAGCCTGTATCTGGACGTTCACCTGATGATCGAGCAGCCCGAACGCTATCTCAAGGACTTTGCCGAAGCGGGCGCCGACGGCCTGACCATGCAGGTCGAAAGCACCCGCCACATTCACCGCGCCGTGGGCATGGTGCGGGAACTGGGCAAGCGGGCGGGCGTGACCCTGAACCCCGGCACCCCGCTGGACACCCTTCGCCCGGTCCTGCCCGACGTGGACCTGGTCCTGGTCATGAGCGTGAATCCCGGCTTTGGCGGGCAGCGGTTCATTCCGGCGAGTGTGGAGCGGGTGCGCGCCGTGCGGCAGATGCTGGACGAGATCGGCAGCGAAGCCGAGTTGCAGGTGGACGGCGGCGTCACCGCAGCCAACGCCCGCGAGCTGGCCCAGGCCGGCGCCACCAATCTGGTCGCCGGCAGCGCCATTTTTGGGGCCGAAGGCGGCGCAGCGGCGGGCATCCAGGCCTTCTGGGACGCCCTGGCATGAGCCGCCGCCTGAGCGTGGACCTGCTGCCGGGTCTGCATGTGCCAGGGCACCGGAGCGGCACGGCGCTGGTGATTGATGTGCTGCGGGCCACCACCACGGCAACCACTTTTCTGGAGCGCGGCGCAGACGCAGTGGTCTTTGCGCCCAGCATTGCGGCGGCCCACGACCTGCGCGGAACCCTGGGCACGGGTGCGCTGCTGGCCGGCGAGCGCGGCGGCATTCGCATAGACGGCTTTGACCTGGGCAACAGCCCGCTGGACGCCTCAGCGCGGGAGTGGACCGGGCACACCCTGGTCATGAACACCACCAACGGCACAGGCGCAGCCCACCTCGCCGCCGGGCACTCGGACCGGGTGCTACTGGCCTGCCTGCGGAACGCTCCCGCTGCCGCCGCTCAGGCCCTGGCCGGTGGGGGAGACGTCAGCGTGGTGTGCGCAGGCACCGACGGGCAGGTCAGCCTGGACGACTGCTACGCGGCGGGCGTGCTGGTGCGCGAGCTGACGGCTCAGGCCGGTCAAGGTGACTTTCTGCTCAACGACGCAGCGCAGATGGTCCTGGCCCTGCTAGACCGCTGGCCCGACCCGCTGGCGGCCCTCCAGGCCAGTGCCCACGGCCAGCGCCTGCTGCAAATGGGTGACACCGACCTGGCCTTTGCCGACCTCGCGCTGGACGTGGCTTTCTGCGCCGAGCTGGGCGTGAGCGACCACGTACCAGAGCTGCGCGGGCGCAACGCGCAGGGGTTGGTGTTTGGCTTGCCGGACTAAGGCCAGCAGCCCACAGCCCCTATCACAGCCACCAAGCTGAAGGAGGCGGGCATGAGGACACCCGAGCAGCCAGCAGCAGTGGGCCGGGCGGATTCGCCCGCAGTTCCCCTCTGCACTCACCCTCTACACTAGGCGCATGACCGAGCTGCCCGCTGACCTCCGCTTACCCGAAGTGACCGACCCGCAGACTGTCGCGTGGCAGGACATTCCAAGCCCCGCTTTTGTGCTGGATGAAACCCGGCTGCGGCGCAACCTCGCCCTGATTTCCTATGTGCAGGAGCGCAGCGGCGCGCAAATCATCGTGGCGTTCAAGGGCTTTTCGATGTGGTCGGCCTTTCCCATCCTGCGCGAGTACAGCGTCAGCGGAGCTACGGCCAGCAGCCTGAACGAAGTCATCCTGGCCGACGAGGAAATGCAGGGCGAGGTCCACGCCTACGCCCCGGCCTACTCGGACGAGGACTTCCCCGAAATTCTGCGCCGCGCCGACCACATCGTCTTTAATTCGCTGGCGCAGTGGGAACGCTTCCGCCCGCAAGTGGAAGCCGCCCGCACCAAAGGCCGCACCATCCACGCCGGTATCCGCGTGAACCCCGAATACGCCGAAGTCGAAACCGACCTGTACAACCCCGCCGGGCCTTTCTCGCGCCTGGGTGTGACCCGCCGCGAGTTCCCTGACACGCTGCCAGAGGGCATTGACGGCCTGCACTTTCATACCCTGTGCGAAAAGGACTCGGACACGCTGGAGCGCACGCTGGAAGTGCTGGAAGAAAAATTCGGTGAGTTCCTGGCCTCTGACCAGATTCGGTGGGTCAACTTCGGCGGCGGCCACCTGATGACCCGTGAGGGCTACGACCTTGAGCGTCTGATTCGGGTGGTACGCGAGTTCCGCGAAAAATGGAATGTCCACGTGATTCTGGAACCCGGCAGCGCTTTTGGCTGGCAGACGGGCTGGCTGGTGTCTAGCGTGCTGGACGTGGTACACAACGTCAAGGATGCGGCGCTGCTGGACGTGTCCGTCTCGGCGCACATGCCCGACGTGCTGGAAATGCCCTACCGCCCGCGCATCCTTGGAGCAGGCGACCCGCCCAGCGAGGAGCACCGCGAAGCCGACGCCGAAACCCAGGGACACCGTTACATCATCGGCGGAACCACCTGCCTGGCGGGTGACGTGGTGGGCGAGTACGTGTTCCCGCACGAGTTGAAGGTGGGCGACCGGGTCATATTCGACGACATGATTCACTACACGATGGTCAAGACGACCTTTTTCAATGGAGTCAAGCACCCGGATATCGGCATCCTCCGCGCAGACGGCCGTTATGAGCGGGTGAAGGCGTTCGGCTACGAGGAATTCAAAGCCAAGCTCAGCTGAGGACTCAGAGCGA
>JAUNHF010000228.1 GCA_030524065.1 Deinococcus sp. | reverse complement strand
AATCGCCTCTTTAGAAGCGATAAAGGTCGCCTGAGAAACTTTCCGGACAGTCTCTTACACCGTCGGTCAAGTCCTCGCCGCGCTGCCGCCCGGGTTGCCGGTGCTGGTCACGTCCCGCCTGCGTCTGCCACGCCTGAAAGCGATAGAACTCAGCCGCCTTGACCGCGAAAGCGCCTTGCGGGTTTTGCAGCATCACCTGGGGAGTGAGTTGCTGCAGGGAGGTTCACAGCAAGACGCTCTTTGTGCGTTGCTGGGTGACCACCCCTTCGCCCTACGTCTGGCCGCCCGCACGCTGGCCCAAGGAGACACCGACTTGATGCAGGCCCTTTACGCCGCGCCGCAGGACATCATTCGCGCCCTACTGGAACAAAGCTTGACCGGACTTTCGCCACGCAGTTACGAAGTCTTTCTGGCGATGGGCAGCCTGTATGCGCCGCAAGCCACACCTGAACTGCTCTCCGAGTTGCTTGCTCGCCCGCAGGAAGAAATTGAAGACGCGCTGTGGCATCTCGCCCAGGCGGGCCTGCTGAGCCGCGAAAGCCGCGCCGGGTCGGACACGCTCTGTTTCCGAATGCATGATCTGACCTGGCACGCGGCCCGTGAGCGCAGGGCGCATCTACCCCACCATCTGGTGAGCGCCGTCACGACCTACGCGGGAACCCATACCCACAACCCTGATCTGCTCGGCACCGACCTGCCTCACCTTCTGGGGGCCGCCCAGACTGCTCCGCCTGCCACCCTGACCCGCCTGATGTGCGGTTGGCTGGGGGGCAGTTACATCGGGGCGCGGGGCTTTCCGACCGCTGCTCTGCACCTGCTGGAACAGGCCACACAGTACGCCGAGGGGTGCGCCGACTGGGAAACCGCCAGCCTGCTGGGAGGTAAACACGCCGACATTGCGCAGGCTCTGCTGGGTCAGAATGCCGAAGCTATTGCCCGACTGTTGAGGGCCGCTGTGCAGGCAGGCAAAGCGGGCAATGTGGTGCGGCAAGCTGTGCAACTCGCTCTCGCTGGGCAAATGCAAGCGGCGGCGGCCCAGCAGGCTGGGGAAGCGGACGCGGCAACAAGAGACGCAGCGAAAGAAGAGGCGTGGGAGCATCTGCGGCAGGCTCAAGCCCTGGCCCGGCACACCGACCCCGTGACGCAGGCCCGCGTTCTCGGTCAGGTGGCGATCGCCCACGCCTATCAGAAGGAATTCGTGAAAGCCCGTGACCTGCTGGGGCAGGCCAGAGACATTCTGCGTGGGGCGCTTGAAACAGCGACCGGGGACAGGGCTGTTCTGGGGGCGTATCTCAGCGTGCTGGGAAATCTGGGACAGGCCGAGAAGCGGTTGGGGCACCTCAGGGAAGCCCTCAAGCTCAAGCGCGAAATGGGTGACCTCGCCGCCGAGAAGGATGAGCGGCTCTATCAGGCCCGCGCCGCCCTCGACCAGGGCGAACTGCTGCACGAACTCGGTCAGCCCGATGAAGCTCTGCACCAACTGCGCTTTGCCATTGAACTCAGCCAAAGTCTCGGTGCAGGCAAACTGGAAGGCATGGCCCGTCGCCTGCTTCAGGATATCGCCAGCGCGAATTGACCCCCATTTCAGGAGGCCCCCTCATGTTCCGTACCCTGACCCTCATTACTGCCCTCTCGCTGAGTGCGGCAGCCGCGCCTGTGCTGACGCTGCCCCGTCGCGTCCCTCCTCCCCGTTCTGCACCGACCAAATCCCTGCCGCTCAGCGAAGTCTTCAGCCGCAGCGCGACGACCGCCAATTGTCTGGGGAACGCCTTCGAGATGCCGGGGCAGGCGTGGCACACTGACCTGACCGGCGGCGGTGTGAGCCTCAACCCGGCGGGGCTGGACGCTCGCCTTCCCACCTTCGAAGGGGTGTATGGCTTCTCGCCCGCCAAACTGGATGACCGTGCGGCCAGCGGTGAAATCCTCATCGTTGACCGCTTTGCGCCCGCGCCGATCCAAGCGATGGGCGAGCGTGAGCCGCTGCTCGTCAGTCACGGCGCACTGGTTGAAAGCCACCTGCGTGCCCTGTTGGAAAGCGCGGGCTTCACATTACGGCGCACCCAGCCGCTGACTTATGGACGGGAAGGCCGCATGCTTATACTTTCCCGGCTCGATTTGTCGGAGGTGTACGCCACCAAGTCCATCACCGCCGCTCCCCTAACCCCCTCGGCAGCGTTGGCACGGGCACTGGACGACAAACTGACTGCCGAGAGTAAGGCCCTGCGTCCCCAGGATCTTGTGTTGAACATGAGCTTTGCGATGGTTCCCTGTCAGGCCATGACCGTTTACCGCGAAACCCGTGACGCTTGGGCCAAGGCCAAACCGCCCCAACGGTACAACTTCAGCACTTTCCTGAATGACGTGGCCCGGAGCAGTCAGCTGACCGCGGGTGAAGTGGAACACGAACTCACCACCGTGTCGCCTGCCGAACCGCTCAGGCGGGTACTCGACAATTACGCCAATGAAAAACGCTCTCGTGGGGCGAGTTTTGCGGCAGTGGCGTCCAGCGGCAATTTTGGGCTGAGTTACCCGACCGCGCCCGCCGCCTTTCCCGCAGTCATCAGCGTGGGTCTGCATACCTGGCAGCGTCAACCTGCCCGTGATCTGGACGGCAGCATTTGGCCTGATGCCGCCGATGTCAACGTAGCGGGCGAATGGTTCCAGCTTTCCGCCGAGCAACTGCGCCGTTATTGCCAGCAGGGTGGAAGCTGCGTTACCCCTGACCTTGTGACCCGTCCCGAATCCACTGTGGCCCTCGCCTACCGTGGCACTTCGTTCGCTGCTCCCACGTTGTCGCTCTTTTTAGCGCTCCAGCAGGGACGGAGTAACCGCTGCTTCACGCCGAGTGGGACAGGCTACGCCCCGATTCGCAAATCTCCTGGCCTGCAAAAGACTTTTGATTTCGCTGCGGTCTGGGCGCAATGCGAAGGGTGAAAAAGACGCCTGGGACGAATTTTGACGCCATTTTCACGCCTGCTGTGCATGATAAGCGAGCAGTTCAAATCTGGGAGGAAATACCATGAAGAAAGCAATGATGCTGGTCGGATTGGCGCTGGCGGGTGTCGCTGGGGCGCAGAGTTGGGACACGGACGAAGGAACACTGACCCTGGTCGGTTGCTACGGCAAGCAGGATGGCGTGTACTGCGATTTCAGCTACGTACTGACCAAGAAGCAGACGGCCAGAATCGACTGGAAAGCCGATCGCTTCAAGATTTTCAAGCAGGATGGTACGGCTCAAGAAGCTGACAAAACGGCCTTCATCGATGGGAAATTTGACGCCAGGTGCTGTGGTTACTCCTCGCAGCAGGAAATCATCGCCAATGTGCCAGTGAAGGTGCAGGTCTATTTCAATACGCCGAGCGCTATTACCAGCGTACGAGCCTTGGCTGGTAGCACTACAGAACAGCGTGGAGTAGCCAAAAAGAGGGCTGAACAGGTATC
>JAUNHF010000227.1 GCA_030524065.1 Deinococcus sp. | reverse complement strand
TCGCCTGCCCCAAATGGCTGCTTGAAAGCTTTGCATCAGTGAAAACAGGCGTAATGCTGCAAGCGCCCAGTCACTTCGTAGAACTCAGCGCGGTCTATCCGGTGGGTGCGCGGCTTACGGGGCATGGCACAAGGTTAGGGCCTTGACCTTGAACTTGCCTCTTGGAGCGTCCGCACAAATCCTGCTGGGTCTGCGGGCGTCAGATAATACAGCGTCCCCTCCCGCCGCAGCAGCACACCGCCGCGTGTGGTGGAGGCCAGCGCCTGCACGCTGCTGGCTTCCGGTCCTTTCCAACCATAAGTGCCTGTGTAGTAGCCAGGCGCGCCCGTACCACCCAGTTTCAGGCCCAGCTCGCTGCCCACTGACACCACTTCAAGGCCCGTGTAGGGCCAGACAGCAGTGCCCGAAAAGCGGCTGACCCGCAGCCCTTCCGGCGTAAAAGCGTAGCCCAGGCGGCGCGGCAGGCTCAGGAAAAAAGCAAGCAGGGCCAACCCGCCCAAGCTGAGCAGTGCGGCCACCAATGGCGGCAAGGGCTTCTCACCGCCCGGCAGCCAGGGCAGCCCCAGCAGCAGCAGGGCGCTCAGGCCCAATACGGCCCACAGCAGCGGGGAGTGGTCGCGGGCCAGCGGCACCGGCTGGGCCTTTAGCAGTGAAGAAGTCGTCATATACGCCTTTGCCTATCAGCCGACCCGGCTTGCCGAAATCGGCCGCGCCACCACGGTCTGCACGCCTGTCACCCGCTCTCCCACCCGGACCACCGGACGGAACTCTGGGCCGAAAGACAGCACCACTGCGCTGCCCCGCTCCACAAAGGCCAGCTTGTTGCCCCGGCGTACCGGCTGCCCGGCTTCAAAGTAAGTGCGGGCAGCCAGTGTCTCCCCTGGCGCGGCCAGGGTGACGCCCAGGCCCCCGCCAAGGGCCATCACCAGACCGTCTACCAGGTGCCCCTGCCCACTGACAGACACCGGCTGCCGCTTCAGCGCCTGCATTTCCCCGTCCTGCGGCGCATAGACATAGCGGACACTGAGGGGGTCCAGGGCCACACCCAGCTGCCAGCCGCCACCCGACCGGCGCACGGACACGACTGTGCCGTCGGCAGGAGCGACCAGAGCAGCAGGTTCAGCGTGCTCGGGGGGCAAGCGCACCGGGTCGCGGTAACGGTAACTGCGCTGATAGTAGGCCCAAGCCAGCGCCGCAGCGCCCAGGCCAGCCAGCAGGTTGCGGATTCTCATGGAGCAAGTATAGAGAGCGGGTGCTAGGAGGCTGCAAAAAGAGAGGAAGAGGCACCGGGCGAACCGGCGTCGTCTCTCCCTGCCCTGAGGTCTCCACTGCTTTGGGCGCTCGCTTGTCCAAACTGTGTTCTGTGTCCGTCTATGGGCCAGCTCTGCAAGTCCGTGCCGCGCAGCATGTATCTCCTGCTCCCTCCTCTAGCGCTGGCGGCATCACCCCAAAAAGCTGCAACCGCGCTCCGTATCAGTGCGTCAGGATGGTCACGCTGTTGAGCACGTCGGCCTCGGCACCGGGGATAGGCTGCTCGCCGTAGGCACCGCTGGCCGAGGTCTTGGTCAGGGCCTGGAGCACGTCCATCCCGCTGACCACGCGGCCAAACACGGTGTACTGCCCGTTCAGGAAGCTGGCCGGCGCCAGGGTAATAAAGAACTGGCTGCCCTGCGAATCGGGCGAGGCGCTGCGGGCCATGCCCAGCACGCCGGCTTCGTTGAAGGTCAGTCCGCTTTCCACTTCATAGCCAAAAGAGTAGCCGGGCCCGCCCGTGCCCCAGCCATCGCGCTGGGCCACATCGGTGCTCAGAGGATCGCCGCCCTGGGCCATAAAGCCGTCAATCACGCGGTGAAAGCGGGTGCCGGCGTAAAAGTGGTTGCGCGCCAGAAAGATAAAGTTATTGACGGCCTGTGGCGCCTTATCCGGGTACAGCTCCAGAGTAATCAGGCCCCGGGAGGTGTTCAGCACGGCGCGGTACTGCTTGCCGGGCTCGGTCACCTGCTCGGCGCGGGCGAAGGTGCTCGGCGCCTGCGCCTGCGGCACCAAGTAAGGCAGCGCCTGCCAGCCGCCATCAGGCTGCGCCGCTTCGGCTTTGTCCATCACTGCGCTCACCGGCACCTGATAGCGGGCCTCGGTGGTCCCGTCGCGCTGCGCCATATCCTTGAGGCCCATTTGCTGCACCGGAGCGCAGGAGGCAAGCAGCAGTGCGGGCAAAGTCCAGATCAGTTGTTTCATGCAGCCCATTTTAGGGCCCTGGTCTGACACGTTCCCCACCTGCCCCGCTCTTTCTGGCAGTCGCCCGCTGCCGCATGGGGCCAGCGAGCCGAGCAGCGGGGCTAATCCAGTGGTGGAGTCGGTCCAGTGGTGGGGCTAGTCCAGCGGCAGCGCTGTGGTCTGCTTTTCCTGCTTGACCACCAGAATCGAATCGGTATGCTGCACCAGCGGGTTGGCTGCCAACACATCCACCAAAAAGCGCTGATACTCCATCAGGTCGCGGGTCGCCACTTTCAGGAAATAATCGGTGCCGCCCAGGCACAGGTAGCACTCCAGCACCTCAGGGCGGCGGCGCATTTGCTCACCGAAGGTTTCAAAGCCCGCTTTGGTCTGCCCCGAGAGGGTCACCCGCACCATCACCAAAAAGCCCCGGCCGATCATTTCCGGGTCCAGCAGCGCCACGTAGCGCCGAATCAGGCCAGCTTCTTCCAGCCGCCGCACCCGCCGCAGCGTAGGAGCGGGCGTCAGGCCCACTTCATCGGCCAACTCGGTATTAGCGATGCGGCCATCCCGCTGCAAGATGTTCAGCAGGCGGATATCGGTGTCATCCAATTCTATGTGCGCCATGAACGCATCCAGTTTAGCAATTCCGAGCAGCTTTATTGCGCCTATACAGGCCGGTGGGGCCATCAGGCGCAATCCTATGCAGCCGGCACAAGGTTAAGATTGCGGCATCACTCTATCAATAGGGTGCGGGCGCAGCCAGATGGCCAGGCCCGTGCCCGACAGACCAGTGCAGGGCCGCCTTAGGGGCCTGGAGAGGACACACTATGCATATCGGCATTCCCAAAGAAATCAAGGTCAAGGAAAACCGGGTCGCCATGACCCCCGGCGGCGTGGAGTCGCTGGTGCGGCGTGGGCACCGGGTCACGGTGGAAGCCGGCGCGGGCGTGGGCAGCAGCTTTAGCGACGACGCTTACCGGCAGGCGGGCGCCGAGCTGGGCAGCGCCGCCGACGCCTGGGCCGCCGAAATGGTGGTCAAGGTCAAGGAGCCGGTGGCCAGCGAGTACGGTTACCTGCGCAGCGACCTGCTGCTGTTTACCTACCTGCACCTGGCCGCCGACCGCCCCCTGACCGACGCCCTGCTGGCCGCCGGCACCACCGCTGTGGCCTATGAAACCGTGCAGCACACGGACGGCAGCCTGCCGCTGCTGATGCCCATGAGCGAAGTGGCCGG
>JAUNHF010000226.1 GCA_030524065.1 Deinococcus sp. | reverse complement strand
CGGACATACTCGAAAGCCTTCATTCCTGGCCTCCCGCGTGCACCGAGCGCACCGCCTGAATGATGTTTGGGTAGGCGGCGCAGCGGCAGATGTTGCCACTCATGCGCTCGCGCACCTCGTCGTCGCTGTATTCCACGGTGTTCAGGTCAGCGGTGACGTGGCTGGGAATGCCGCGCTCCAGTTCGTCCAGGGTGCCCAGCGCCGACATGATCTGGCCCGGCGTGCAGTAGCCGCACTGAAAGCCGTCGCACTCCACAAAAGCCGCCTGCATGGGGTGCAGGTCATCCGGAGTGCCCAACCCTTCGATGGTCGTGACTTCGTCGCCGTCATGCATCACGGCCAGCGACAGGCAGGAGTTCAGGCGCTGGCCGCCCACCAGCACCGTGCAGGCGCCGCACTGGCCGTGGTCACAGCCTTTTTTGGTGCCGGTCAGGCCGAGATGCTCGCGCAGGGCGTCCAGCAGCGAGACGCGGGGATCAAGGTCAAGAGACTTGTGCTGCCCGTTGACCGTCAGCTCTACGCGCACGCTGGGCGGCAGCTGAAGGTCGGCGGACCCGTTGGGGGTGGTGTGGGTCATGCCGCAGGCTAGCAGGGGGAGCCTGCGCTCAGGCACAAGATTCCTTGGTGCAGGATTAAGTTCTTGCCCTTTGCAGTTCGCGTCACGCTGGGCCGCGCCGCTGGGCGCCTGCCCCCCGCTAGAAAGGAGGCCAAAAGAGTGATTTTCCAGTTCTTCCCCGTGCGCGGCCGGCGTATAGTGGAGTACCTGCACATTTTGGCCTGCACTGTGACCTTTACTTTTACTTTGCGTCTTTTGCTCCGTGCTTTTTGCAGCCGCTTTGGCTTTCATGAAAGGTAACTCTGCCGTGACCACATCCAACGATTCCGGTCTGACCAACAACATCGGTCCCAAGGAACCCACCGCCGAACTGCTGTACCCGCCCGGCCCACTGCACCCCAAAAGTGGCAAGTGGGTCGAGGTCCAAATTGACGGAGTCCCCTACCCGGCACAACTGAACGAGCCCCTGCTGGACGTGATCAACCGCTCCGGCACTGAGCTGGCGCAGGTGTGCTACCACCCGCAGTTGGGTGCCATTCAGTCGTGCGACACCTGCACGGTGGAAATTGACGGCCAGCTGGCCCGCGCCTGCGGCACTCCCGTGCAAGCTGGGCAGGTCGTCCGCACCCAGACCGAGGCCGCCAGAAACGTCCAGCGCGACGCCTATGACCGCCTGATCGCCAACCACGTGCTGTACTGCACCGTCTGCGACAACAACAACGGCAACTGCGCCGTTCACAACACCCTCAGCACCCTGCGGCTGGAGCACCAGCACCGCGAGTATCATCCCAAGGGCTACGAAAAGGACTTTTCCAACCCCTTTTACCGTTACGATCCTGACCAGTGCATCCTGTGTGGGCGCTGCGTGGAAGCCTGCCAGAACGTGCAGGTCAACGAGACGCTGAGCATTGGCTGGGAGATGGACCAGCCGCGCGTCCTGTGGGACGGTGGCAAGCCGATTGGCGAAAGCAGCTGCGTGAGCTGCGGCCACTGCGTGACCGTGTGTCCCTGCAACGCCCTGATGGAAACCAGCATGCTGGGCGAAGCTGGCCTGATGACCGACCTGCCGCTGCCGGTATTCAACTCGGCGGTGGACGCGGTCAAGGCTGTAGAACCCAGCACCGGCCTGGAAGCGATTCTGGGCATTTCCGAAATCGAGTCGCAGGCCCGTGAAGGCTACATCGAGCGCACCAAGACCGTGTGCACCTACTGCGGCGTGGGCTGCTCGTTTGACATCTGGACCAAGGGACGCCACATCCTGAAGGTGGAGCCGCAGCAGGGCGCGGCCAACGGCATTTCCACCTGTGTCAAGGGCAAGTTCGGCTGGGATTACGTGAACAGCGAAGACCGCCTGACCTCCCCGCTGATCCGTGAGGGCGACCGTTTCCGCGAAGCCAGCTGGGATGAAGCGCTGGACTACGTGGCCCGCCGGCTGACCGAAATCAAGGGCCAGTATGGCCCCGACGCGCTGTCCTTTATCGCGTCCAGTAAGTGCACCAACGAAGAAGCGTTCCTGGTGCAAAAAATGGCCCGGCAAGTGATCGGCACCAACAACGTGGACAACTGCTCGCGCTACTGCCAAAGCCCCGCTACGGTGGGCCTGGTCCGCACGGTGGGCTACGGCGGCGACTCGGGCACTATCAAAGACCTGGAGCAAGCCGATTTGGTCATCGGGGTGGGCACCAACACCGCCGAAAGCCACCCGGTGCTGGCGACCCGGCTCAAGCGGGCGCAGAAGCTGGGCCGCCAGAAGATCGTGGTGGTGGACCTGCGTGAACACGAACTGGCCCGCCGCGCCGATCTGTTCTTGCAGCCTAAGCCCGCCACCGACTTTATCTGGCTGAACGCTGTGAGCCGCTACATTCTGGATCACGGTCTGGAGGCCAAGGAATTTCTGGCCGAGCGGGTAGAGGGTCTGGCTGAATACCGCGCCACCCTGGAGCCCTACACCCTGGACTACGCCGCCGAAGCCACCGGCTGGAGCGTGGATACCCTGGTGAACCTGGCCGAGATGATCGCCTCCCATAAACGGGTGTGCATCATGTGGGCGATGGGCGTGACCCAGCAGTGCGGTGGGTCCGAAACCAGCACCGCCATTTCCAACCTGTTGCTGGTCACCGGCAACTATGGCCGCCCCGGCACCGGCGCTTACCCGCTGCGCGGTCACAACAACGTGCAGGGCACCTCCGACATGGGCGCCATGCCCGATCAGGTCAGCGGCTACCAGCGCGTGACCGACCCTGAAGTGGTGGCCCGCATGAAGGCGGAATGGGGCATCACCCTGCGCCCCGACCGTGGTCTGGATAACACCCAGATGATTGACGCCGCCATTGACGGCCGCCTCAAGGCCATGTGGCTGACCGGCGAAGAGATGAGCCTGACCGACGCCGACGTGAATCACCTGATCCGGGGCTATGAGTCGCTGGAACTGTTTATCGTGCAGGACCTGTATTTCACCAATACGGCCCGCTACGCCGACGTGATTCTGCCCGCCGCACCCAGCCTGGAAAAGGAAGGCACCTTCACCTCCACTGAGCGGCGCATTCAGCGGCTGTATCAGGTCATGGAGCCGCTGCCCGGTTCAAAGCCCGACTGGCAGATTTATCAGGCGGTGGCGCAGCGTATGGGTGCCGAGGGCTGGAACTATACCCATCCCGGCGACATCATGGACGAGGTGGCCCGCGTCAGTCCGATGTTCGCGGGCGTGCACTACAGCCGCCTGGAAGGCTACGACACCCTCTGCTGGCCGGTGGCGGCCGACGGCACCGACAGCCCGCTGCTCTACACCGAGGAATTCCACTTCGAGGGTGGCAAGGCCCGGCTGTGGCCCGCGGAGTACGTAGCGCCGGTCAATGTGCCGGACGCCGAGTATGACTTGCAGCTGAACTCGGGCCGCATGCTGGAGCACTTCCACGAAGG
>JAUNHF010000225.1 GCA_030524065.1 Deinococcus sp. | reverse complement strand
TGTCCTTAAAGGAACCCAACAGCACAACAAGTGAGGTGCAGCGCCGCCGCATGGTGGCGGGACTTGCCCTATTGGCCTTGCTCCTGCATTTGATCACCTGTCAGGCCTACCTGGCGGCGCCCGCACAAACGGGCTGGCTGCTGGGCGGCATGAGCCTGCTGGGCATAGGCACCAGCCTGGTGGTGCTCCTGATGGCGTCGCGGCCCCAGCCCGATTTCACTGTGATCCGCATGATCACGACCGGCATGGCGACCGCCTGGGTGATCTTCTCACTGATCCAGGCCATCCAGGGCGGCCGGGCGCTGGAACCTGCCGAGTACATGAGCGTGGGCATCCTGACGGCGCTGGCGCTGGCGCTGCTGCCTTTTCGCACCGCTGTGACCCTGTCAAGCAGCACCTATCTGGCGGTATGCGGCGTCTCGCTGCTGACCGGCACGGCCGTCACCCTCACGCTGCTGGTGCTGGGCAGTCTGCTGCTGGCAATGGCCCTGAGCACCGAGCACGGCGAACGCATCACCCACGCCCGCGCCCGCGCCGAACTGCTGGAATGGGTCGCCCTGCGCGACGGCCTGACTGGGCTGCTTAACCGCTCGGCCACCGAGCAGCAGCTCGAGGAGTGGCTGCGGACCCAGGACACCGGCGGCTGCCTGCTGCTGCTGGACCTGGACAGCTTCAAGCAGATCAACGACCGCTACGGCCACCAAACCGGCGACCGCGCCCTACAGTACACCGCCGAGGTGCTGCGCCGCTTGCTGGGGCCCGGCGACCTGGCCGGACGCTGGGGCGGCGAGGAGTTCGTGGTGCTGCTGGCCGGCTCTACCCCAGCCGAGGCGCACCGGGTCGCCGCGCAGCTGCAAGAAGACCTGTGCGGCGCACCGCAGGCCGGACTGCCCCCGCTCACCGTCAGCGGCGGCAGTGTCTGCGTGGGAGAAGCTGTCCCCCCGGGTCTCAGCACCCTGATCGGGCTGGCTGACCAGCGGCTGTACCGCGCCAAGGCTGCTGGCCGCGCCTGCTTTGTCTGGCCGTCCGAGCCGGCTATGTGTATCCCTGCGCTGCCGGCTGCGCCGAGCACCTATACGCTGACGTCTTGACCTGGGTTGCGGGCACTTGCCGGTGTGCCTGACCTGACCCCGCCCTTTTGCCCTTATACTTCGATAGATATGAATCTATCTATGCCTGGTTCTGCCCTCAGAGTCCTGATTCTGTGTACCCATAACTCGGCCCGCTCCCAGATGGGCGAGGGCCTTTTGCGCCGCGCCGCACAGGAGCTGGGGCTGGCGCTGGAAGTCCACTCGGCAGGCACCGAGGCCACCGCAGTCAAGGAACCGGCCAAGGTGGTGATGGCCGAGCTGGGCATTGACCTGAGCACACATACCTCCAAGACGCTGCATGACGTGCCGGACGCCCAGAACTTCACTTATGTGATCACGGTCTGCAGCAGCGCCAACGACGCCTGCCCGGTATACCCCGCCGCCACCGAGCGCCGCCACTACCCATTCCGCGACCCCAGCGGCGGCAGCCTGGAGCTGTGGCGCGAGGTACGCAGTCAGATGGAGCGGCAGTTTATGGCCTTTGCCACGGCGCTGGCCCAGGGCCGGGACGTGCCCCCCAGCTACAGCGACGCACCCACCACGGAAGCGCAGTAAGCCCGTGCTTGTCGCTGGCGCCATCTTTTTGCTCACGCTGACACTGGTGATCTGGCAGCCCCGGCTGAAGTGGCAGCCGGGCGGCCTGGGCATCGGCTACAGCGCGGCCCTGGGAGCCGCGCTGGCCCTGCTCAGCGGCGTGGTCAGCGTCTCGGACATTCCCACCGTTTGGAACATTGTCTGGAACGCCACCGCCACTTTTGTCGCGCTGATCATCATTTCGCTGCTGCTGGACGAAGCGGGCTTTTTTCGGTGGGCCGCGCTGCATGTGGCCCGCTGGGGCGGCGGCCGTGGGCACCGCCTCTTTGCCCTGATCGTGCTGCTGGGCGCCGCCGTCTCGGCCCTGTTTGCCAACGACGGCGCCGCGCTGATCCTTACGCCCATCGTGCTGGCGATGCTGCTGGCGCTGGGCTTTTCCCCGGCGGCGACCCTGGCCTTTATCCTGGCAACCGGCTTTATCGCAGACGCGGCCAGCCTGCCGCTGATCACCTCCAATCTGGTGAACATCGTCTCGGCCGACTTTTTCGGGCTCAGCTTCAGCGAGTACGCTTCCGTAATGGTGCCGGTGAACCTCGCCTCGGTGCTGGCCTCGCTGGGCGCACTGTACCTGATGTTCCGACGCGAGTTGCCGGCGAACTACAGCGTCAGCGAGCTGGACCCCCCAGCCGCCGCTGTCCGCGACCCGCAGGTGTTCAAGGTGGGCTTCTGGGTGCTGGCCCTGCTGCTGACCGGGTATTTCCTGGCCGAGCCGCTGGGCATCCCCGTCAGCCTGGTGGCGGTGCTCGGCGCCGCGCTGCTGTGGATTCCGGCGGCGCGCGGCTCCGTGGTGAACACCCGCAAAGTCCTGGGCGGCGCACCGTGGCAGATTGTGGTGTTCTCGCTGGGTATGTACCTGGTGGTGTACGGCCTGCGGAATGCCGGCCTGACCGATATCCTTTCCGGCTGGCTGGACGCCCTGGCTGCTCAGGGCCTGTGGGCCGCCACCCTCGGCACCGGCTTCCTGACTGCGCTGATTGCCAGCGTCATGAACAACATGCCCAGCGTCCTGATTGGCGCGATCGCCATTGACGACAGCGCAGCGCAGGGCACAGTCCGCAGTGCCATGATTTACGCCAACGTGGTGGGCAACGACCTCGGCCCCAAGATCACGCCCATCGGCTCGCTGGCCACGCTGCTGTGGCTGCACGTGCTGAGCCTGAGGGGCGTCCGCATCGGCTGGGGGCAGTATTTCAGGGTAGGCATCGTGCTGACCTTGCCGGTGCTGCTGGTCACACTGGCCGCGCTGGCCTGGCGGCTGTCGTGGACCGGCGGCTGACCTTACCCCCTTTGCCTGCCCGGAACACGGCTGCCAGCCGGAGCCAAACAGAAGCATTCAGAACGGAGTAAACCCATGAAAATCGCCATTTTTGGAGACATACACGGCAACCGCTTTGCCCTGGAAGCCGTGCTGGCAGACATAGAAGCGCAGTGCCCGGATGCCTGGGTCAATCTGGGCGACGGCCTGTTCGGCGGCGCCGACCCGGCTGGGGCCTGGGCGCTTCAGCGGCGTATTCACAGCGAGCACAGTGCGCTGGAGGTGCGGGGCAACACCGACGAGCGCCTGGCCGAGCCGCTGGATGCCGTGACCGAGAAACGGGACATGCTGGAGTGGCTGCGCGGGCAGTTGCCCCCCGAAGCGCCCGCGCACGTGGGTGAGCTGCCGCTGCACGTCACGCTGGCAGGCGGCGCCGTGGTGTGCGGGCACGGCACCCCCAGCAGTGCCTGGGACTATCTGCTGTGGGACAACAAAGCTGGCCGCTGGAAGACGGACACGGCAGTGCTGGATACGCTGG
>JAUNHF010000224.1 GCA_030524065.1 Deinococcus sp. | reverse complement strand
AATGTCTGATAATCTTGCAGACCCTGGGCGGGTCTATCTGACGGTGTAGTTCGTCTTTGGGCTGGCGTTCGCGTTGGCGTGGACGCTGCTGGGACTTTATTACGTGCAGGACGTAGGGCTGAGTCCCTTGGAACTGCTTTTGGTGGGCGCGGCCTTGGAAGCGGCTTGCTTCCTGCTGGAAACCCCCACGGGGGTGATTGCCGATGTGTATTCGCGGCGACTCTCCGTAATTCTGGGGGCAGTGTTTCTGGGGCTGGGCATGCTGTTCACCGCGCTACTCCCCTCATTCTGGGGCATCTTGTTCGCCATGCTGGTCTGCGCGGTGGGGTACACCTGCCTCAGCGGGGCAACCCAGGCATGGTTGGCCGATGAGGTGGGCGAGGCAGCGGCCTCCACGCTTTATCTGCGCGGCAGTCAGGTCAGCCGTCTGGGCGGCATGGCCGGGATTCCACTGGCGGCGGCACTGGCGCTATGGGGGCTGAACGTTCCGGTGGCTCTGGGTGGCGTGACGCTCCTGACGCTGGCACTGTGGCTGCGCCTGCGAATGCCGGAGCAGGGCTTCGCGCCGTTGCCTCCAGAGGAGCGGCAACACTGGGCGACCCTCACCGCGACGTTCCGGCAAGGCGCCAGCGAAATCAGGAAAAGTCACGTCTTGACAGGCCTGGTGCTGGCCTCTTTGCTTTTCGGTGCAAGCGGCGAAGCGTTTGACCGCCTGAAAGAGTTTCTGCTGGTGAGGGAAATAGGGCTGCCGCATTCAGGCCATGTGGCAGCCCTACTTGCGGGGCTGGCCTTTGTAACCCATCTGGTCGGCTTTACCGTGACCACTGCCCTTACTCGGCGCTTTGAGTCCGTAACGCCCAGGCAGGCTGCCGCCGCGCTGCACTGGGTCTTGCTGCTCAGTGTGGCGGGGATGCTGGCCTTCGCTTACGCACCGTCATTCTGGCTGGCGGCCTTTGCTGCCATCATTTACGGGGTGCTGAGCGGGCTGTATTTCCCGCTTTACACGGCCTGGCTGAATCACGGGTTGGACTCCCGTTCGCGGGCCACGGTCAATTCCATCGCTTCACAGGCAGACGCTCTGGGGCAGGTCAGCTTTGGGCCGCTGTTTGGATTGGTGGGCAACCTGACGGGGGTTCGGCTGGCGCTGCTGGTGCGTCTGCCCATGCTGGCCGTCATGCGCCGGATAGAGAACCGGACCAAATAGACTTTCTTGCCCCAGAGCTTTGGCACGCTTCCATGGCGGCCAGGGCTCGGAGGCGTGGCTTGTCTGCCCACGCGCAGCTGGCCTAAGCAGTGCGGGCAAAAATCGCTGCACCCCCAGGACTGGAAATACCGGGCACGGTGATACGCGAGCTGGGCGGCATCAGGCGGATGCTCGGGGTGCACCCTCAGCTTTCCTCCAAGACCTCTGAAGATAAGAAGATGCCAGTCCTACCGCCGCAGCCACGGCCCGGCCAGCCGGGTGGCCCACGGCATAAACACGTAAGTCATCAGAATCACGACCAGGATGGTGGTCAGCAGCGCCCGGAGCAGCTGAGGCCACGCCGCCAAGTGCGGCCCCAGCAGAAAATTCAGCCCCTGCGATACCGGGAACAGCACGCACAGAATCAGGAGGGCTGTCTTCCAGCGCGGCGGCTGGGGCGCGGGGGGCGCTTCCGGGGCCGAGAACCACAGCTCCATCCCTGGCTGCTTTTCAAACGACACCTGCTCTTCCACCACCTCTTCCAACTGGCGCAGCCACTCGGCCCGCTCCGCAGAGGTCTCCCAGGTGCCCGCCGCCAACGCCGAAGCGAACCGGGCAATCAGGGTGTAGTCGCGCTGACCCGGCGCTGGGCGCACCACCCCGCTGCCCAGAAAGCCCGGCACCTGCGCCAGGACGCGGCCCACCTCGCTGACCAGGGCCTCATAGCGCGCCTCCTGACCAGGGCGGATGCGGCGGCGAATCACCAGGCTGATGGGATCATGGCCGGCAGCGGGGGCGGAAACGTCACGGCTGCGCTCGGAAGAAGTCACACCTGCCAGTGTAAGGGGCGGCACCGGGCGGGGCAGGCCGCTACACTCGTGTCTATGCATCTTCCCGGTACGGCCCGCGTGACCCCTGCTGGTGAGCTGGAACTCGGCGGCATCGGTGCGGCGGCTCTGGCCGAGCGCTACGGCACGCCGCTGTTCGTATACGACGAAGCCCTGATTCGTGAGCAGTGCCGCCGCTTTCACCGCGCCCTGCAAGCGGCGCGGCTGGAGTATCAGGTGTCGTACGCTTCCAAAGCCTTCCTGTGCCGGGCGCTGGCGCGGCTGATGGCCGAGGAGAATATGGGCCTGGACGCCGTATCGGGAGGCGAACTGCATACGGCCCTGAGCGCGGGCTTCGACCCCGCCCACATTCACCTGCACGGCAACAACAAGCTGGACAGCGAACTGCGCCAGGCGCTGACTGCCGGCGTGGGCTGCTACGTGGTGGACAGCCTGGACGAAATCACCCGGCTGGACAAGCTGGCGGGCGAGTGCGGCACGCGGGCACGCTGCCTGCTGCGCGTGACCCCAGGGGTGGAGGCGCATACCCATTCCTTTATTCAGACCGGGGCCGAAGACAGCAAATTTGGCCTGAACCTGGGAAATGGGCAGGCCACGCAGGGCCTACGGGCCTTGCTGGACGCCCCGCACTTGGAGGCAGCGGGCCTTCACTTTCATATCGGGTCACAGCTGTTTGGCACAGAAGGAGTGCGGGCGGCGCTGGCGCGGGTGCTGCTCTGGCTGGCGCAGCAGCGCAGCGAACGCGGGTTTACAGCGCAGGTGCTGAACGTCGGCGGAGGCTTTGGCATTCGCTACACAGACGCGGACCAGCCGCAGCCGCTGGAAGACCTTCTGGCCGAAATCGCTGCCGCGCTGCGGGCCGGAACCGCCCAGCATGGCCTGCCTCTGCCGCAGCTGTGGCTGGAGCCGGGCCGCTCGGTGGTGGGCGAAGCGGGCTGGACGCTGTACCGGGTGGGCACCGTCAAAGAGATTCCCGGCGTGCGCAACTATGTGTCGGTGGACGGCGGTATGAGCGACCACATCCGCACCGCGCTGTACGGGGCCGACTACGAGGTGGCCCTGGCGAACCGCATGAACGACGCCCCGGCACGCAGCTACACGGTGGCCGGCAAGCTGTGCGAGTCGGGCGACGTGGTGGCCCGTGACAAGCCCCTGCCAGAGCCCCGGCGCGGCGACCTGCTGGCGGTGGGGTGCACGGGTGCGTATCACTACGCCATGTCCAGCCGCTACAACGCCATGCCGCGCCCCGCAGTGGTCTTTGTGGCTGATGGGGAGGCCCGCGAAGTGGTGCGCCGCGAAACTTATGATGATCTGCTGCGCGGGCAGGAGTAACGGCAGCGCGGTCCTGCTGTGGCTGGCGGCTGTCACGCCTTTAGGTATCTGAGCAAGGTCCAAAGGTCTTAGGGCCTATCGGTCTGAGGGCAAATCTTTTCAACTCTTAGACCAAT
>JAUNHF010000223.1 GCA_030524065.1 Deinococcus sp. | reverse complement strand
ACTGGAGCGCGGTGCACACAAGGCTGCTGAGTTTGCCTCGCTGATGGCGGCCATGAGTGAAGCGGCCGATAACTACGAGCCTGCTCCCTTTTTACGCTTCGTGATGGAAACCAGCGGGTATCTGGACATGCTGCGCCAAGAGGGGACCGAGGGTCAGACCCGGCTGGAGAACTTGGAAGAACTGATCAGTGCTGCCGAGGAGTGGTCGCAGGACAACCACGGCACCATCGGCGATTTTCTGGACGACGCTGCCCTGGTGGCCAGCGTGGATGACATGCGCGCCCAGCAGGAGAACAAGGGCGTACCTGAAGACGCCGTGACCCTGATGACCCTGCACAACGCCAAGGGCCTCGAGTTCCCGGTGGTGTTTATCGTGGGCGTGGAAGAAGGCCTGCTGCCCAGCCGCAACTCGCTGACCGAGCGCGGCGGCATCGAAGAGGAGCGCCGTCTGTTTTACGTGGGCATTACCCGTGCGATGGAGCGCCTGTTTCTCACCGCCGCCGAAAACCGGATGCAGTATGGCCGCACCAACAGCGCCGAAGACAGCCGCTTTTTGGAAGAAATCGGTGAGGACTTTGAAACCTGGAACGCCTTCGGGCAGCCGGTGGACTACCGTCAGAAAAGCTGGAAGGACTTCCGGCCCAGCAGCGCTCCGCAGGCTCCGGCGGTCAAGAACACCAGTCCCCTGACCGGCGCGCTGGCTTACCGGGGCGGCGAGAAGGTGCGGCATCCCAAATTCGGCGAAGGGCAGGTGCTGGCTGTGGCCGGTGTGGGCGACAAGCAGGAAGTGACGGTTCACTTTGCCGGTGTGGGCAACAAGAAACTGCTGGTCAAGTTTGCCAACTTGCAGCCGGTCTGATACGGGCGGTGGGCCGCTGCCGCGCTAGAGTGGAGCCATGCCGTTCGTCATCGTGTCGGGTCTGTCGGGAAGTGGTAAGAGTTCTCTGCTCAGGACATTGGAGGATTCCGGCTACCTGATCACTGACAACCTGCCGCCGGCCCTGTGGCTGCATATATACGAGCTGGCGCAGGCGCAGGACATCCAGAATGTGGCCGTCAGCGCCGATGCCCGCACCCGCGCCTTTTTGCATGACCTGGACCGGAGTTTCACTGGACTGTTGTCCAGGTCGCCGGATGTCCGGATGATTTTTTTGGAAGCGGCGGATGAGGTGCTGCTCAAGCGCTACAACCTTTCGCGCCGTGAGCACCCGCTGGGTGAGAATCTGCTGCTGGACTTTGCCCGTGAGCGCGATCTGCTGGCGCCGCTGCGCGCCCTGGCCGATACAGTGATCGACACCACCGAGCTGACGGTTCCGGAGCTGTCGCAGCGCATGACCGGCCTACTCAAAACCGACCGGCGCTTCGAGCTGCGGCTGATGAGCTTTGGTTTCAAGCATGCGCCTCCGCGTGATGTGGATCTGGTGCTGGATGTCCGGAGTCTGCCCAACCCCTACTATGAGCCGGACTTGCGTCCGCTGACCGGGCTGGACCGCAGGGTGGCCGAGCACGTATTCGCCACCGAAGACGCTGAGGCGTTTTATCAGCAGGTCAAAGACTTTGTGGTTGTGGCGGCGGAGCGCGCTGCGCGGTCGGGCCGGCATGGGTACTCGGTGGGGGTGGGCTGCACAGGTGGTCAGCACCGCTCAGTGGCTGTGACCGAGCGCCTGACCCGTGAGCTGACAGGCCTGAACGCCGCGCTGATTCTCCACCGCGACATGCCTAGTGTGATAGAGGCCCCCTTGGGTGAGGGGGCAGGGGGAGGGACGCAGTGAAACAGGGACAGCCGCCGGAAGACCCACCGCGGTCAGCGGGTCCGGCCCAGGGAAACGTGGGAGGGCCTGAGACAGGCCGGGTCAGGCGCTTTGGCCGCTGGATGACACCGGGCCTGGGCATCAAGCGCTGGGCATCGCTTTTTATGCTGGCTTCGGCCTTGGGTGCGCTCAGCCTGCTGGCGTTTGCCTGGATGGGCCCGCTGCGGGGGCTGATCTCGGGTACGGTGTATCAGCTTCAGCAGTGGTTGTTGCCGGGATTTTCTTTGCCCTGGGTCCTGGGGCTGGTTCTGCTGGGAGCCGCCCTGATGCTGGGAGCCTACAGCATCCTACAAATCAACCGCACCCTGCTGCGCGCCGCCGGGATGGAGCCCAGGCATGCGGCCGAAGAGATCTATGTGCAGCACACTCTTGGCCGGGGGCCCCGCATTGTGGCAGTTGGTGGAGGCACCGGGCTTTCCAACCTGCTACGCGGCCTCAAACATCACAGCAACAACCTGACTGCCGTGGTCACGGTGGCCGACGATGGCGGCTCCAGCGGCCAACTGCGCCAAAGCCTGGACATGATCGCGCCAGGCGATCTGACCGACTGTTACGCTGCCCTGTCTAAGCATCCGGCGCTTAGCCAGCTGCTGCTGCACCGTTTCGGGCGTGGCGAGGGCCTGGAAGGACATACCTTCGGCAACCTGCTGCTGGCCACCCTCAGTGAGGAGCGCGGTGGACTTGCGCCAGCACTGGGCGATCTGCACGAGATTCTGCGGATGCAGGGGAAAGTTTACCCAGCGACCACCGTGCCTACTACCCTGGTGGCGCAACTCAATGATGGCCGCGTGATCCGGGGAGAAAGTCGGCTGGCGACCGAGTTGGGCACTGCCAGTGTACGGCAGGTGACACTGGACCCTCCAGAACTACCCGCCGTCCCGGAAGTGATTCAGGCGATTGAGCAAGCTGAACTGGTGGTGCTGGGTCCAGGTAGCCTATTTACCAGCATCTTGCCGGTGCTGTTGGTGCCGGAAGTAGGGGCGGCGCTGCGACGCACTTCTGCCCGCCTGGTTTACGTGGCCAGTCTGATGACCGAGCCTGGCGAGACTGATGGCCTCAGTTTGACCGATCATTTTCATATTATTACGCAGCATTTGGGCCGTTCGCCCGACTGGCTGCTCCTTAATAACCAACCACTTAACCTGACGATGCTGGAGCATTATGCCCAAGAAGGTGCAGAACCGCTGTCTTTCGGAAGTGAAAGCCGCAGGCTGAAAGTGCGGCTGCGGTATGCACCACTGCTCGACATCTCAGCAGCGCCACTGGTTAATCATGATTCGGTCCTGCTGGCCCGGGCGGTGCTTGCTCTATACGAAGAAACCACCGAGTACCGGCGGCACACTCAGGATCGCTTGCCCAGCTCCCCTACTGCTTGATGGCATTTGAATTCAGCGTAGGAGGAAAGGCAACCACCAAAAAAGCCCCCATCGCTGGGGGCCTTTTCAGTAGCTAGAGTCTTAGAAGAACAGTTTGACACCAGCGCGGGCGCCGAAGCCGAAGCCGCCAGTGTTGCTGTCGCTGGAACCAGCGGTCACGCCAGTGACACCCTGAGCAACAGTGGTGTTGCTGGAGAAGTAGTACTTGCCATTGGCTTCAGCGAACACGCCCACGTTGGGGGTGACTTTGAAGTCAGCGCCGCCCAACAGGTTACCGTAGATGTCAGTGGCCGACTGCTGAG
>JAUNHF010000222.1 GCA_030524065.1 Deinococcus sp. | reverse complement strand
GGAGGGCTTCTGGTTCGGGGGCCGGGTGGGCGACACCCTGGGGGCACCGGGGCAGCTGCTGCGGCTGGAGTAGCGGGGCCTCATCTCCCGGCAGGCGGGCCGCCCTAGCCTGAGCCATGTACAAAACCCTGCACCTGCTCACGCTGCTGTGTGTCTTTACATACGGCGCGGGCACCGGCACACTGCCAAAGCTGCGCGGAAAGTTCAGCACTGTTGACGCTGGGGCAGCGCTCAAGCAGTTCGCCTACGAAGGCCGCTGACTACTCCCGCCCCTTCGCCCTTACGCCCTTGGTGGCAGGCTGCTTGCGGACCCACTTCACGAACTTCTGCACCTGCTCGTTTTGCTCCAGGGCTTCCAGCGTGTTCAGCCCCGTCGCCAGCTCCGTCACGGAAAAGGTGCTGTGCAGGTACTGCTGACAGGCCGGGCACAGGCCCACGGTGGGCAGGTCCTGCGGTTTGATGCCCCGGCGCTTGCCCGCCAGGATGGGAATCAGGTGGTGCTGTACGAGTTCGGGCACCTCGCGCTCACACAGCGCACAGGTCAGCGGCTGAGTCTGGGAGGAAGTATCGGGCCAGGTGGACTGAGAATTACGGCGAGCCATGCAGGAAGCGTAGTGCACCGCGCACACAAAAAGGGGCGCCCCCACTCTGGAAGGCGCCCTCAACTCAATGTTGGCCTCAGTCTGCGGCCTGCTCGCTTTCAGCGGCAAACACCTCGATCACGCCCGCCGCGCCCATGCCGCCGCCGATGCACATGGTGATCAGGGCCTTGCCGCCGCCGCGCCGGCGCAGCTCGTAGATGGCGCTGGTGGTCAGCTTGGCGCCCGAGCAGCCGAGCGGGTGGCCCAGCGCAATTGCGCCGCCGTTCACGTTCAGTTTGCTTTCGTCAATGCCCAGTTCGCGCACCACGGCGAGGGACTGAGCGGCAAACGCTTCGTTCAGCTCAATGAGGTCAATATCATCCAGCGTCAGGCCAGTTTGCTTCAGCACCTTGGGAATGGCCGCCACCGGGCCGATGCCCATGATTTCAGGGTCCACGCCCGCCACAGCAAAGCCCAGGAACTTCGCCAGCGGCTGCACGCCCAGTTCCTGGGTCTTGTCGCCGCTCATCAGCAGCACGGCGGCGGCACCGTCGGAAAAGGGGCTGGAGTTGGCCGGGGTCACGCTGCCGCCCAGCTTGAAGGCGGACTTGAGCTTGCCCATCGCTTCCAGGCTGGCGTCGTCACGAATCAGCTCGTCGGTGTCAAACTGCACCGTTTCGGACTTGATTTTGGTGCCCTTGAGGCGGTCCACCTGCACGGGTACAGGCACAATTTCGTCCTTGAACCGGCCCGCGTCCCGCGCGGCGGCGGCTTTCTGGTGGCTGGCAAGGGCAAATTTGTCCTGGTCTTCACGGCTCACACCGTACCGCTCGGCCACGTTCTCGGCGGTCAGGCCCATGCCCACGTAGGCGCCGGGGCGGGTATCTACCAGGTCAGGGTTGGGGCTGGGGTTGTGGCCGCTCATGGGCACCATGCTCATGCTTTCCACGCCGCCCGCCAGCATCACGTCGGCCTGTCCGGTCTGAATGGCCGCCGCCGCCATGGCGATGGTTTGCAGGCCGCTGGAGCAAAAGCGGTTCACGGTCACGCCACCCACCGAGTCGGGCATTCCGGCCCGCAGCGCGGCGAGGCGGGCCACGTTCAGGCCCTGCTCGGCTTCGGGAATGGCGCAGCCAAGGTACACGTCTTCCACTTCGCTGGCCTCAATCCCTGCGCGCTCCACGGCACTCTTAAGCACCAGCGCGGCGAGGTCGTCGGGGCGGGTGTTGCGGAGGGTGCCTTTGACGCCACGGCCTACGGGCGTGCGGACGGCGGATACGATAAATGCGTCTTTCATTTGTTTACTCCTTGAGTGAAGGTCTTGAGAGTTAGGAAATGTCGGCGGAACAAAGCCAACACGGTCATGATGTTCTTGTAGGCGGGCATTGGCTTCATCCTGAGCCGCCTGCCAAACAATTCGGCATCTTTTCTCGCGGCGTAGGGTGAAGAGGTTATCGAGCAAGGCTGCTGACGCTTCTTCAAGCGTGGCAGGCAATTCCGCGATGTCCGACACCTCGCGCTCATAGAAAGGCGGCCAAGCTAGGCAATATGGCCAGTCTTGATACATGTACCGACAGTGGCAGATGACGCGGGCCTGCTCAGGCTCTAGCTGAAAGGCCACTGTCCACTCAATGAGATTGTTGGTGTTCCTGTCAAACGATTGCACGATGGTCTGTGAAACGCCACGTTCTGAGACAGCGGTGTAATGGCTGTAATCCAAACTTTCTAATTCTTCAGCCCAACGCTCAGAGCCGTATTCCTCGTAGACATCCCAAAACTTGGTGTGGATGTCTGTACCGCGCAGGATTGAAGCCAGCAAAGCGAAGTCCATCACGCCTCCCTCACCCGCGCAATAAATGCTTCCAGCGCCGCTTCATAGCGCTCTGGGTCAATATTCCAGCAGCGGATGTGACGTGCCCCCTCGACTACATGGAATTCCACCAGGTCGGGGCGGGCCTCGGCCAGCGCCCGCGCCTGCCAGAAGGGCACGGTCTTGTCGGTGGGGCTGTGGAACAGCAGGATGGGGACGCCAAAGCGCGGTGCGGCGGCCAGCTGGTCCACTGTGTCAAAGTTCTGACCGCTGCGGCGCGTGACCAGGCGCTCAATCATGCGGCCCACCGGCTTGGCGATGAACTGCGGCAGCCCTCCCCGGCGGGCCTGACGGCGGATAATGTCCCGCCACTCCAGTGCCGGGGAATCCAGCACCACCCCGCGCACCGGCAGTGGCGACGGCTCAAAGCCGGGCCGCAGGGCACTCAGGGCGATGTTGCCGCCCATCGAGTAGCCCATCAGCACCGCCTGGCGGTAGCCCGCGTCCCGCGCCCATTCCAGGGCGGAGAGCACGTCTTCGGCTTCCACTTCGCCCAGGGTCATGTGGCCTTTGCCCACACGCGGGGCACCGAAAGCGTTGCGGAAAGTGACATACAGCTGCGCCGCGCCGGTGCGCTCGATGGACCTCAGGACACGCAGTCCCTGCGAACGCTGCCCGCCGTGCCCGTGAATCTGAATCACGATGAGGTCGCGCTCGCCGCTCAGGCTGGGCACGTGCCAGGCGGGCATGTCGCCCACGTCGGTCCGCACCACCACGTTCTCGTAGGTGGCTTCCAGCTGCGCCGGGGTGCCGTTGTACACGAAGCTGGATACCCAGGCAATCCAGCCGGGCTGAATCACACCGCGCTCTTCCAGCACCCGGCGCTCTACATAAGGGCCGCGCCGCTCTACATGCCCAATCACGGCGTGTCCCCGGACCGGATTCAGCGGCACCACGCCCAGCACGTCGCGGCTGAGGCTTTCGGGCACGGGCGGCAGCAGCAGCTTATCTCCACTGCGGCCCACCACCAGAAAACTGCCCTTGACCCAGCGGGACTTGGAGCGCAGCAGCACTTCTGAGCCCACCAGCGCGCCGGCGGCGTTGGCGGCCACGTATACGCCAGCAGTCACCGCCAGGGTGAGGTGCAAGGTTT
>JAUNHF010000221.1 GCA_030524065.1 Deinococcus sp. | reverse complement strand
GGGACGCCCGTGGTGGCGCGGCCCTGAGCGCCCGCAGCGTGACCGGCCGCCCCATTTACTTTGCTGGTGTATCGGAGAAGCTGAGCGGGCTAGAGCCTTTCTACCCCGACCGGATCGCTGGGCGCATCCTGGGCATGGGCGATGTGATGGGCCTGATCGAGCGAGCCGAAGCCGCGCAGCTGAGCGGTCCTACCGACAAACAGCCCGGCGAGTTTGACCTGGATGACCTGCTCAGTCAGCTGCGCCAGATTCGCCGCATGGGCCCGATTGGCGAACTGATCAAGCTGATTCCTGGCATGAGCCGCGCCTTGCCTGAAGGCTTTAGCATTGACGACAAACAGGTGCAGCGCATTGACGCCATGATCAGTGCCATGACGCTGGAAGAGCGCCGCAACCCCCGCGTGATCAACGCCAGCCGCCGTGAGCGCATCGCCAAAGGCTCCGGGCACGAGGTGGCCGACGTGAACAAGCTGCTTAAAATGCACGAGCAGATGAAGATGATGATGAAGATGCTTCAGGGCATGCAGGACGGCAAGATGCCCTCCATGCCCGGAATGCCGGGAATGGGTGGGCTGCCCGGAATGCCGCAGCGTAAAGGCTTCCGCACCCCGCCCAAAAAGTAAGCGCCCCCCGTGCGCTCAGGAGGCCCCGGTGTGGGCCTCTTTCATATGCCGGTGCAGCCGGTACTCCAGCCCGCTGCGGACCGCCGGCCATTCGCTCTGGGTGATGGAATACACGCAGGTACCGCGCAGGGTGCCGCCCCCAGCGCGGGATGCACCCGTAGGATGCCGTCCAGTTTGGCCCCCAGCCGTTCGATGGCAGCCCGCGACTGGGCGTTCAGCCAGTGGGTCCGCAGCTCTACGGCTGGGCAGCCCAGTTCTTCAAAGGCGTGGGTCAGCAAAAGGAGCTTGGCTTCGGCATTCAGGCCGCTGCCGTGCGTGCTGGCCGCCAGCCAGGTGCTGCCGATTTCCATGCGGGGCAGCGCCTGGTCAATATTCATGTAGCTGGTCATGCCGACCACCCGGCCATCTTGCCGGCGGCGGACAGTCAAGGCGACCATCTGCCCCGCTTCCTGAAGCCGCAGCCGCCGCTCGATTTCGGCGGCCATGCCGCAGGGTTCAGGGACAGTGGCGTACCACAGCTGCCACAGTTCGCCGTCCTGGGCCGCGCTGACTAGGGCGTCATGGTGTTCGGGACGCAGCGGCTCCAGCGTGACAAGGTTGCCGGACAAGGTGACCGGCTGCACGCGTCTTACGGCTGCTGCACCAGTGCCTGTAGCGCCAGGCGGTAGCCCAGAAAGCCAAAGCCGCTCAGCTTGCCCCGGCAGACCGGCGCCACCACGCTGACGCGCCGGAACTCTTCTCGGGCGTCCACATGGCTGATATGCACCTCCACCACCGGCAGCGGCTGCCCGGCGATGGCGTCGCGGATGGCGTAGGAGTAGTGCGTGAACGCTCCCGGATTGAGCACGATGCCCCGGAAGCCCTGCGCCCCGGCCTCCTGAATCCAGTCAATCAGCTGGCCTTCGTGGTTGCTCTGGCGGCACTGCGCCTCGGTGCCCAGTTCGGCGGCCCACTCCCGGCAAAGTTCTTCCAGCTCGGCCAGGGTGCCGCTCCCGTACACCCCCGGCTCGCGGGTGCCAAGGCGGTTGAGGTTGGGACCGTTCAGAACCAGAATCATGGGTCCAGGCTAGAGCATTCGCTGCTGCCGGAGAGGCCAGGGCGCTTCAGATGTCACGCCGCCACTCTTCAAAGACGGCGGCCAGCTGCCCGCGTGGAATGCGGGTCAGATACGGCTGGGCCAGGCCACGCAGCAGCACCCAGCGCGGGCCGAGGTCATCGGCCTTCTTGTCGCGGGCGATAAAGGGCCACAGGGTATCCAGCTGCAAGCGGGGCAGGGGCTCGGGATTTTGCCAGTGCAAAAAAGCGCGGGTGTGGGCACTCAGGTCGCGGGCCCCCTGCGCCTCGCTGAGCAGGGCGGCGAAGTGCAGACCGTAGCCTACCGCCTCGCCGTGGGGCAGGCGGTGGCGGGTCACGGCTTCCAGGGCGTGCGCCAGGGTATGTCCCAGATTGAGAAAAGCCCGCTCGCCATGCTCGGTGGGGTCGCGGGTCACCACTTCGGCCTTGACCTCAATGGCGCTGTGGACCAGTTCGGGCAGCCACTCGGAAAAGCGGGTCAGCCCGCCGGCGCTGAGGGTCGAGGGCAGCACCTGTGCCAGCAGTTCGGGGCGGGCCAGCAGGCCGTGCTTGAACACCTCGGCGGCCCCCGAGCGAAAGTCGCGCGGCGGCAGGGTATCCAAGGTCTCGGTGTCGCACCAGACGGCCTGAGCGGGCCAAAAGGCCCCGGCGAGGTTCTTGCCTTCGGGCAGGTTCACGCCGGTTTTGCCGCCCACGGCCGCGTCCACCATGCCCAGCAAGGTGGTGGGCGCCGCGTAGTAGGCCACTCCCCGCAGGTAGCTGGCCGCCACGAAACCGGCCACATCGGTGGTGGCGCCGCCGCCCAGGCCCACCACGGCGCCGGCGCGGCTCAGCCCCCCTTGCGCCAGCGCTGAGAGCAGGCGCCCCACTTCAGCCAGGGTTTTGCCCTCTTCGCCGGACGTGACGGGCAAAGTCAGCGCCGGGTGCAGCGCCTGTTGCACCCGCTGCACCCACTCGCTGGGCAGGGCGCGGTCGTGCAGCAGGGCCACTTGTGCCTCGGGCACCCTGACCCGGCTCAGCAGGCCGCTGCCGACCTCCACGGTGGTAGAGCGGCTGGGGCCCGGCCAAGGGACATGAATGGGGGACAGGTCAGTCGGTGCCATGCCTCAGGGTTTCATATTCGGTGGGCCCAGGGCCAGCAGCAGCGGCTGCCTGGCGCTCGTTCCACAGCCACAGCTGCTCAATGATTTCCTCCACGATTTCCTCGGAGGGGCGGCCGTCGCTGTGAACGTGAATGGTGCCCTGCTGATAGTGTGGCTGGCGCTCACTCATCAGGTGGCGAATGCGTGAGAGAGGGTCAGGCACTTGCAGCAGCGGCCGGTCGGAATGGCGGGTGCGCTGGTAGACCGTCTCCGGACTGGCCCACAGCACCACCACAGGACCGCGTTCCAGCAGGAAGCGGCGGTTGGTCTCGTGGATAAAGGTGCCGCCGCCCAGGCTGATCACAGCGTGGTCCAGCCGGCTGACCCGCGCCACCACTTCGCTTTCGCAGGCCCGGAAGTACTCTTCGCCGTCCTCGTCGAACATCTGGGGAAGGCTTTTGCCCGTCACCTTGACAATCAGCTTGTCGGTATCTACGTAGTGCAGCGCCAGAGCGCGGGCCAGCTCCCAGCCCACACGGCTTTTGCCGGTGCCCATAAAGCCCGCCAGCGCCACCCAGGTGACGGGGCGTTCAATCAGGCCAGCATTATTCATAACCTTGAGTGTACGCCGTTACCCCGCCGTGGGCCGTGATCTGGATAGCTTTGGTTAATCCACGGTGTGGGGCCGCTTACTGGGAGCGGCTGCGGGTCAGCTGCCACAGAAAAAAGGCGTTCATCAGTGCCAGAACGGTTGCCAGCCCGCCCAGCACCGGGTCCTG
>JAUNHF010000220.1 GCA_030524065.1 Deinococcus sp. | reverse complement strand
GCGGCCAGTTCCAGGCGGTAGTCGTTGATATCGGTCACGACCACGTTGCGCGCGCCCACATGCCGGGCGATGGCAGCGGCCATCACGCCGATAGGGCCAGCGCCGGTAATCAGCACGTCTTCGCCCACCAGATCGAAGCTCAGCGCCGTATGGACCGCGTTGCCCAGCGGATCAAAGATGCTGGCGATTTCGTCGGGCACCTCGTCCGGAATCTTGAAGGCGTTGAAGGCCGGAATCACCACGTACTCGGCAAAGGAGCCGGGCCGGTTCACGCCCACGCCTTTGGTGTTGCGGCACAGGTGGCGCTTGCCTGCGCGGCAGTTGCGGCAGTGCCCGCAGGTGATATGCCCCTCGCCGCTGACCCGCTCCCCAAGCTGAAAGCCGCTCACTTCGCTGCCCATGCCGGCCACCACGCCCATGTATTCGTGCCCGGTCACCATCGGCACGGGAACGGTCTTGCGGGCCCAGTCGTCCCACTTGTAGATGTGCACGTCGGTGCCGCAGATGGCCGAGTGCCGCACCCGGATCAGCAGGTCATTGGGACCGACTTCTGGGGCTGGGGCTTCCACCATCCAGATGCCTTCTTTGGCTTCGCACTTGGACAGCGCCTTCATGGTGCGGGGATAGTCGGCGGGGAGACGGTTCTGTGCAGGCGTGTGTGGCGTGCTGCTGGGGGTGTCCGGGGTCATACCGTGGGTCATAGCTGGCAGTGTAGAGCAAGCTGCCCCAGGCCCCTTTGCGTGCCCCTGTGCGTGCAAGGCCCAACTTTCGGTCAAGGCCCGGTGAATCAGCCTGCGTGGGCGCAGCGGGTAAGCTGACAGCATGATCAAGTTCCAACAGCGTGACCCCCAAGACCCCAGCAAGGAATCCGAAGTGGTGCTGGACCTGATGCCGCTGATGCTGTTCAGCGTGGGCTACATTGCCGTCAAGGCGCTGCTGAACGCGTTCGACGTCTGAAATTCTTTGCCCTCTGCCGCCCCAGGAGGCCCTAAGCGACCTGTAAAGGTGTGCCTGGGGCCTTTTGCGTTAGGCTGGGGGGCATGACCAACCCACCGAACCCTAATGCCCAGCAGCAGTACAAAAGCAGCCAGAGCGGGCGCTTCGTGGTGCCGGGCTGGATGAACCTGATCGAGGGCACCCCCGACGCCATCGAGATTCAGCTGGACCTGGACAAGAGCGACCTGAGCCGCGACCAAGCCTGCCTCTTGATCGAGTACTGGGCGACCAACGAGGACATCACCCTCCAGAGCATTCTGCCGGTACGGGCGTTTGGGGCCAACCGGGACGGCTGGTGCATGCTGATTCCCGCCAAGGGCCGCGTGCTGATCCGCGCCATTGACACGGCGCCCAGCCCACCCCTGCTGGCGAGCCAGTGGATCAACGTGGACCCGGCCACCCAGCCCGGCACCACCGTGCATGTGAAGGTGGATTTTCCAGATCCCGCCAAGGCGGCTGCCGGAAATCTGAACCTGAACAACTGATGCGGTTGGCGGCCAGGGCTTTCTGACCGGAGGTTCCCCGTTCCAAATGGTGCGGAGAAATTTTTTGAGTCTTCGCGGAGTCAGCGCGTGGTGGTCAGCCAGTCCACCGTCAGCAGGCCTTCCAGGCCACGCCGGGCGGCGGCCAGCGCCTGCGGAATCTGCCAGCTGCCCCGGTCACGCGGCCCCACAAAGTTGCTGACGCCGCGCAGTTCCAGCGCAGGCACGCCGGCCAGCGCGGCGGCGTGCGCCACCCCGGCGCCTTCCATGCCCTCGGTCAGGGCGTCTGGGAAACGGCGCAGCAGCTCCTCGGCCCGCGCCTGAGTGCCCGTGACAGTGTTCAGCGTGAGCACCGGGCCGTAGCCGGCGCCCAGTTGCCGGGCCAGGTCACCGGCTCCAGGAGCAGCGGCAAATTCCCCGTAAGCGGCCGCGCCCGGCAGGCTCCCAACCTGTAGCCCCAGCGCGGCCAAGTCCAGAAACTCACTGCCCAGCTCAGCGCCGTAATCGGCCTGGACCATGCGGCTGGACACGGCCAGGTCGCCGGGCCGCAGCCCAGATGGGGCGAACGCGCCGGCAATCCCCGCACTGACGGCCAGCCGGGGCCGCTGGGCCGTGGTGGCCTGCGCGGTGGCGAGGGCGGCGGCCACCGGCCCCACCCCGCTCACCACACAGCGGCACCCCAGCCCGCTGAAGAACTGGGCCTCGCCGGCGGTAGCGACCACCAGCAGCACGTCCTCCGGGGGCAGGGCCGCACTCATGGGCGCCTCCCCGGCCGCAGCTGGCGGACCAGGGCCTGCATCCGGCGCAGGCGGGCCGGTTCGGGCTGCGGTCCGTAGCGCTGCTCGCTGTACAGCTGCCCGAACTCGCGCAGGGAAGCGCTCAGGTGTGGATAGGCCTGCGCGGCCCGCTCCACATAGCTGCCGGCTGGTTCGCTGGCCGCACGCGGCAGGCCCAGGCGGCGGCTCAGATCATCCAGGGCGCGGGCTGATGGTTCGCTGGGGCGGCTGCGGGTGCGCCACACCCACAGCACCGGCAGCAGCGCCAGCCCCAGCAGGCCGGCAAATCCGGTCCAGTAACGGCCACTGCCCACCGCGCCCAGGCCCAGCCCAGCCAGCGCCCCGGACTGTGATTGGTCGTCAAAGTTCACCACCAGGTCATACCATTCCAGCTGCAAGCGGTCATAGCCGCTGCTCAGCTGCTGCCATAGCCCGCCCGTCTGCCGCGCCGAGGTGGTGGCCGCCGGGTTGCTGAGCGCCGTCTGCGGGTCGGTGCGGGTCCGGGCGGGGGCCACGGCGGCGGTAGGGTCCACCCGCACCCAGCCCTGGCCTTCCAGCCACACCTCGTTCCAGACGTGCGTGAAGGACTGCCGCACCGTCACGGTCTGGCTGCCGGGAGCCGTTTCGCCGCCCTGATAGCCGCCCACCAGCCGGGTGGGCACGCCCGCGGCCCGCATCAGGAAGCCAAACGCGCCGGCGTAGTGCTCGCAAAATCCCGCCTGGGCGCTGAATAAAAAAGCGTCTATCCGGTTTTGTTCAGGCAGCAGCGGTGGCGAGAGGGTGTAGCTAAAGCCGCTGCTGGCAAAGTGGTTCAGCGCGGCCTGCACCCGCTGCTCGGGTGGCAGGCCCTTCCAGCTCCGGGCCAGGGCCAGGGCGCGGGGGTTCTGACCCTGCGGCAACTGAAGGTCATAGTTCAGCCGGTCCTGGCGCTCGTCTAGCCCGACCCGGCTGGGGGCACTGCTCAGCGTGTAGCGGGTCGCCCGGCCCCCTGGTGCGCCCACCACGCTCAGCGCCGAGGTGACCAGTGTGCCTGCCGGAGGTGTTTGCACCGTGTCCAGCGCCAGCACCCAGGGCTGGCCGTTGGGCTCTTGCAGCAGCGAATAACTGTAGCCCGGCCCGCTGGGTTCCACGCTGGGGGCGGGCACGTTGGCGCGGACCACGTTCCACTCCAGCCCGTCGTAGGCTTCGTAGACGGGGCCGCGCCAGTACAGCTCTTCTTGCGGGGGCACCGCGCCCTGGAAGGTGGCCCGGAACGCCACCGCCGTGTTCTGCGCCAGGTTGCTCACGTCGCCCGCCCGCACTGAGCTGCCCAGGCCGGTCTGGGCGCTG
>JAUNHF010000219.1:3285-3593 GCA_030524065.1 Deinococcus sp. | reverse complement strand
ACCGTAGGCGGTGCCGGTAAACGGCCACACGCCCAGAGCAGCCATCTGCGGATACAGGACGATGCCCAATGTGCCGTACAGCACCACCGTAGCGACTGCCACCGTGACCTGATCGGCCCGGCCCCGCACCACCGGCTGGGTCGCCAGCACGGCCGCCGCTCCGCAGACGCTGCTGCCTGCGCCGATCAGGGCAGCGGTCTGGGCGTCCAGCCGGAAGAGGCGCGTGCCCAGCAGATAGGTCAGGAAAAAGGTGCCACTGAGCATCACAGTGTCGGCGATCAAGCCTGCCCAGCCGATGCCCAGCAGCT
>JAUNHF010000219.1:0-3275 GCA_030524065.1 Deinococcus sp. | reverse complement strand
GCACCCCATAAAGCACGATGCCGGCCCGCAGCAGCGTGCCCTTGCTGAAGGTGACTCCAGCTGCCCGCGTGCCAGCTGGCAGGCCCGGCCAGAAGTTGCCCACCAACAGGCCCAGCACGATGGCAAGGGTGAGCGAGCTGAGACCGAACTGAGCCAGGCCCGGCAGGCGGCCCAGCCACAGGCTGACGGCACTGAGGACCAGGCAAAGCAGCAAGCCCGGCCACAGGGCTCCCAGGGCGGGGGCGGGTGGGGGGGGCGTAGGAGAGACCGGGGTAGAGGCAAAAGCAGCGGACATAGCAAGAGCCTACTCGCCCCGGTGCCGGGAAGCTGCACGACTTTCTGGCAAATGCAGGCCGGGGCGCAGCGCAGCGGGTGGCTGAACGCCTGGAAAGCAGCATGGTCTGGGTCACCTGCCCCACCTCCTTCAGAAGCCAGGCCGCAGTGTGCCACCTCCGCAGGACATGCAGGGCGCCGGGTCAGAGGGAACTGCGGGTCCTGCCACGTGCTTCTGTACTCAGGCGCTTTTATGCTCAGGCGCTTGGCTCACCCTGTGCCGATGTGAACAGGCGCGGCTGCAACGGCTCTTCGCTGGCAGGCCGCAGCCCCGTAACCGTGATACCGGCCAGCCTGACGCCCCGTCCGGCCAGCACAGTCTCGGCGGATGGTGTGGCAGTGGGCAGCGCCGCAGGGGAGAGCAGATAGGCCGTCAGCAGTTGCGTGGCGGCCCGCTCCAGGTCAGCTGCCTGCCATACCGGCGCAGGCAAGGTCAGCTGCCGGGTCACGCTGCGCCGGTCCGAGAACTTCAGCTTCAGGACCACGGTGCGCCCGGCCAGGCCAGCCCTTTCCAGCCGCGCCTGTACCAGTTCGGCCAGGGCCGGTAGCCGCTGGCGCACCGCTTCCCAGCTTCTCAGGTCCTCGCCGTAGGTCTCCTCGCTGCCGATGCTCTTGGCCCGGCGGTTCGGCAGCACCGGGCGGTCGTCCTGACCATGGGCGATCCGCCAGAAGTGGGCCCCTGCCTTTCCAAACTGCGCCGTCAGGAGCTGCGGATCGGCGGCGCGCAGATCGGCCCCGGTGACGATGCCCAGCGCCTGCAAGCGGCGCGCGGTGGCCGGGCCTATGCCGTGAAAGTCGCCCACCGGCAGGCCCCGCAGCAGGGCGTCTGCCTCGGCAGGCAGCAGCACGGTCAGGCCGTCTGGCTTGTGCAGGCCGCTGGCAAGTTTGGCCAGAAATTTGTTCACGCTGACCCCAGCAGTGGCGCTTAGCCCGGTCTGGGCGCGAATTTCAGCGCGGATGGTCTGGGCGATCCGGGTGGCGCTGGGCAGGCCACGCTGCGGCTCGGTCATGTCCAGATAAGCCTCGTCCAGCGCCAGCGGCTCTACCAGCGGAGTGTAAACGTGGAAGATGGCGCGAATCTGGGCGCTCACCTCCCGGTAAGCGCCAAAGCGCGGGGGCACCACCTGAAGCTGCGGGCAACGCTCCAGGGCGCGGTAAAGCGGCATGGCACTGCGCACACCAAAGGGCCGCGCCTCGTAGCTGGCTGTCAGCACCACGCTGCGCCGCCCGCCCCATGCCACCGCCAGCGGCCGCCCACGCAACTCGGGCCGGTCACGCTGCTCTACCGAGGCGTAAAAAGCGTCCATATCCACATGAATGATCTTGCGGATGGTCATGGCGGCGGGCCAGCGACCATAGCCCCGGCCGAAAACCCTTCTGAACACAGCGTCCAGCATCCATACCGGGGGCAGAAGCCCGGCAGGGCAGAGCCAGAGAAAAGCCAGCCGACGCTCACGGCCCGCAGTCTAGAGCAGACCTCAGCATGACGTGCCTGCTCTCTTCTTTTGCGCTCGCTCCACCCGCCAAAATGAACACCTTTTTGTCAACGGCTCTATGTTTGTCAACGGCTCTACGCCACGGGGTCAGCCGAGCGACGCACGTTTCCGTCCAGTCGCCTGACCTTCCGCCCCGGGCACTTATGGGCCAGCCTGACGTTCCAGGCGCTCGAAGAATTGGCGCAGGGCGGCTCCCACGGGGCGGCCAAAGCGGTTGCCGCCCAGGTGCGGCCCAGTGAGCTTGACCTGCCCGCTGGAGGGGAGAGGAGGGTGCCAGACCAGCAGGTCGGCATTCTTGCTGGCGGGCACCAGCTTGTCGTCGGGGCTGGACACCGCCAGGACCGCCAGGGGCGCCGACTTGAGGGCCAGTGGCAAAGGATCGTGCTTCTGCGCGGCCGCCAGACTGGTCACGTCGCCGTAAGCTTGGCGGATCTCGCCCTGGCGGCTGGGGTCACTCTGCCACGCGGCACTCAGGTTGACCCAGCCATCAATCAGGGCCACGCCACTGACCGCGTAAGGGCTGCCCGGCAGGGCGCTGCGCAGGGCCATCAGTCCGCCCATGCTCAGGCCCAGCGCGTAGGTCCGGCCATTCCAGTAGAACAGTTCGCCCGCCTGCCGGTGGGCCTCGGCGACATGCTTCAGGCCCTGGGGGCTGCCCCAGCTCAGCGGGCCGCCGTCGCTGCTCAGCAGTACCGCAAAGCGGCCGCCGACCAGCGCGTCACGCAACTGCGTGAACTGAGGACTGCTGCGCAGGCGCTCAGGCGTCTGCCCCCGGGGATGCGACACGACCACCAAAGCGCACGCCCTGATCAGGCAGTGGTCGGGAACGGCCAGCAGCGAGGGAAAATCGGGCGACCCCACCTGAACCCACGACAGCGGCACCGCCGCGCTCTGCTGCTGGGCGGCGGCAGAGGGCAGCGCGCAGGCCAGCGCGAGCAGCAACGGCGCGTAGAGGCGCCGGGCAATGTGATTCATGGCGCACCTACCTTCCAAACAGCAAACGGGAGAGGAACGGCAACCTCAGCAGGGCGTGGCCGAACAGCGCCGACCCCAGCAGCGCAACGATGCCCGAGACAGCCACGGTCAGGAGGCGCTCCGCACCGCTGCCCTCGGGCGGCCACCACCTCTCGGCCAGTTGCAGCAGCGCCGGATGAATCAGATAAATCTGGAGACTGACCATACCGAGCCAGGCTACCACCCTGCCCAGCCGCCCCTTGAGCCCGTCCCAGGTCAGACACAGGCCATACAGCAGCAGGGCGCTAAAGGTCGTAAAAATCCAGGCCGCCAGGCTGTAGCGCAGCGAATCCACCTGCTGCCCGGACATGGCGGCGGCGGCCAGCGGCAGGTAGGCGGTCACGGCGGCCAGCGTCAGGCCAGCCAGCCACAGGCGGTAGCGGCGAAACCAGCCTGGGACTTCGTCATGCCGCGCAGCCACGGCGGCGCCCA
>JAUNHF010000218.1 GCA_030524065.1 Deinococcus sp. | reverse complement strand
CCGGAAGCTGAAGCGGCGGCCCAAGCAGCGGCGCAGGCCCGCCCCGACTCAGCGCGCGCCCGCGTGGTGCTGGCGCGCATCCTGGCCCGCCAGGGCCGCTTGGCCGAAGCGCGTGAGGTGCTGGCCCAGGCCCAGGCGCTGCCGCAGTGGAAAGAAGAAGACCTCTCGGTGCCCTACGAGTCGCCCCGCCGCATAGACCGGGTGATGCAGCGCGACCCACAGGCGGCGCTGGAGCTGATTGCCGACGTGCTGCTGGCCGAGGGCGATGACCCCAAGGCGTACTACCTACAAGCATTGGCACTGGTCAGCCTGGGCGACTATGACGCCTCGCAGGCGGCGTTGGACCGGGCGCGCAGGTCCGGCGACGTGGAAACCTTTGCCCACCCCGACACCCTGCGGCGGCTGGAAGAGCTGCTGCGCGAGCGCCCCACTGCGCCCAAACCTCTGGACGGCCCAGGGCTGGAACCGCCCAGGCCGCTGCCCTGGTGGCTGTGGGGCGCGGTCGGCACCGGAGCCGGGGCACTGGGTTGGTGGAGCGTCGCAGCCTGGCAGCGAGCTGCGGCGCGGGCCAAAGCCGAGCGTGAGCGGGCCATTTTCGAGGCCAACGCGCAGTTGGACCGGGACATCCACCACACCCAAACGGCGCTGGCGGCGCAGCATACCCCAGAGCTGGAAGGCCGACTGGAACGGCTTTATCAGCTGCGCGGGCAGGTCAGCGAATGGGAGCGCGGCGGCGCGGCGGCGCCCGACATCGCCCGGCAGTTCGGAGCTTTGCTGGCCGCTTCGCAGAGTGACGCCAGCTGGCAGGGGTATCAGGCAGAACTGGCCCGGCAAGCTGCCGAGGAAGCCCGCGCCGAGGCCGAACGCCAAAGCGGCAGCACTGACGACCCTTCCAGCTTCAGCAGTGACGGGAGCGACTCGTGGAGCAGCGGCAGCTCGGGCAGCAGCGGCGGGAACAATGGCGGCAGCAGCTGGTAAGGGGCTGAAATCGGGTCAAACACCAGGCGGCACAGCAGGGCCCAACTCAGACAAGCTCCCCCAGCCAGGCCCGCAGCGCCTGCTCATGCTTGGTGGGCGTCGGCTCTGGCACGGTAGACGGCGGCAACTCTAGGTCAGCCGAGATCACGCCGGTCAGGTAGCTGTTTTCTAGCGCGTGCCCACTGCCCGCCGCACGCACGCGGCCCGCTTCGCGCAATGCGTCGTCTGTGCCCGTTGCCACCCACGGCAGCAGTTCCAGAAAGCCGCCCCGCGCCTGTGTCATCACGTAGCTCTGCGGCGCGCCCTCGTCCAGCCGCCCCGTGATTGCGCTTTGCCCGTCAAAGGTGAGGTCCAGCAGGTTGCCCACCACCATCGGGTTCACGGCGTAGCGAAACTGGCCCGAAGTGGTGGCCTGCCAGCTACTTTTCAGCCAGGCCAGCGGTTGCGGGCGCACGCGGGCCGGATCGGGCGGCAGGCCCTCGTCCGCCGTCCAGGCCGAGCCGTTGGCATCGGGTTGCAGCAGCACCGTGCAGCCCTGCGCTGCCAGGGATGAGCGCACGTCGGCGCGGAAGGCGTCCAGAGAAATCGCCACGCCCAGGTCGCCTACAGGCGTCGGAAACACGCGCAGCTCATCCAACCGCCCGGCGCTGAGGTCCAGCCCGCCCGCCTCCTCCGGCGGCGTCAGGTGAACCTTGTCGGTGCAGCCGATGAGGCGGCCATCTGGCCCAAAGATCACCGTCTGGTTGGTGAGCACGCCCGGCACCCGGCGAACCCCGCCCCCGTCCAGCCGGTAGCGCGGCATCGGCAGCGAGCCGCAGCACAGGTACACGCCATACGCCAGCGCCAGGTCCCGGCACACACTCAGGTACAGCGGCACCGTCATGCGGGACAGATGAATTTGCACGGCGCGGATGGGCGACACCCGCTCGGTCAGCATGAGGCGCAGCACGGCGGGCCAGTGGCGCAGTACCAGCTCCTGCGCCGCGCCTTCAAATGTCCGCGCCCGCACCCCGCCCAGCAGCAGCAGCGGCAGCCCGTTCAGCTCGGTTAGCACGACCAGGTTAGGCCGGTCCTGTGCCAGCTGTGGGCGGGCCATCCGCAGCTGAGCGTGCATCCAGCGCTGAAAAGCGGCGGGCGCGGTGAAGTCGGCCACCTGCCACTGCGGCTGCACGGCAACGGCGCGAAAGGAGCGGGTCATGGCAGAAGTCTAGCGGCGCTATGCTGCGCGGGTGCGCCTGCCATTGCCTCTGCCACTCATTCTGGCGGTTGCCGTGTCGCTGATTTTTGGCGCTCTGACCTTGCCTTTGCTCTTCGGCGCTTTCATCTGGCCCGAGCGGCGGCTGGTAGATGAATACTGGCCTGGCGCGGGCGACTTTGGCGGCAGCGAGAAAGTCGTTTGGACGGCTGACGCGGTGACCTATTTTCCCAGCGGCTTTGGACGGGTAACCGTCAAGGAACACTCCTTTACACGGGCAAAAGTGAGGCGAAAACTTCCATGCGGATGAACCGACTGTCACCCCTACTCCTCTTGCTCACCGCTTGCGCCCCCGCCGAGCGGGAAACCCAGCAGGTCTGGCCCGCTCCTGCTGAGGCCGCCGCTTGGCAGGGTTACGAACTGGCGGGCGTGGGCGGCGCGGGAATAAAGGGCGCAACCGCCGAGCGCTGGCTGGTGCTGCGCTGCGCGGGTCAGCCGGAGCGCAGGCTGGAGCGCAAATACTGGCCTGGGCCGACTGGGACGGCAGGGCCGAATGGACAGGCGAGAGCGTGACGTATCAGCCGGGGCAAACCCACCCAGACTTGCAGCCGTACACCTTCACACGGGAAGAAGCGCAGCGGCGGATTCGGTGTGGGGATTAAAACAGCCGCCACCACGGGACGACGCGCATTTGGGTGGTGACCTTCAGGGGAACTTGAACGTAAACGGCATCGGCACCGTTGGCTTCGCCTTTCACACGGGTCAGCGAGACATCGTAAACAGCCTTGTAGGTGTCGGCAGGTAGCCCCTCAAAATGCAAGCCTGTCTCCATCACCTTCGACCCGTGTGCAGGAAGGGCAACAGGTACAGAGGCGATAGTCGCGCAGGATACCGGACTGACTGCTTCACGCTGTCTGCCGCTACGGTCGTAAAAGTCGGGCAGCCTGCCACAGAAAAAGCGAGGCCCCATGATGGTTATGAGGTCAGAAGTGTGGTTGAACACGGTCGCCGTAACCTTCTCGCCCCGCCCCTTGACCACTGCTGGATGAACGAGGCTCACACTCAGGCCGTCCCGCTGCTCCGAGGTTATGGTCACTTCCGAATTGCGCCAGAAGTGGCTAGAAGCGTAAAAATAGAACGCTCCACAACCGAACAGGACAAGCACCAACCCCAGCAGCCCAGTCAGCAAACGCAGAAAGCGGCGGCGTGTCGTGGACGGCCAGTAGGTCTCATCGGGGGCCATTATTCATCTCCTGCGGCACGTTGACGGCGGGAACCGAAGTGCTCAAAACAGCCGCCACCACGAAACGACGCGCACCCCAGTAGATACATTTAAGGTCACTTTCACTTCGCTAGAGCGGGCGCTCGGGCTTTCCCAGTCTATTAAACGGCTCAGCGGAACCTCATAAGTCACCGCGAATAGGGGTTGACAACACTGAGTCAGGCCACCAGGT
>JAUNHF010000217.1 GCA_030524065.1 Deinococcus sp. | reverse complement strand
TTCATGATGTTGCCCAGGCGCCCGCCGAAGATGCCCAGCGCTACGCCCGGCGCGGCCAGGTCCAGGTAGCGGTAAAAGTTCATCCCGTGCTTGCGCGTAAACCAGATGGCCGCCAGGATGCCCCCCAGCAACCCGCCGTGAATGGAAATCCCGCCCTGGCGCAAGTTGATGATGTCCAGCAGCCGCTGCGGCATCGGGGTATCGGCAAACAGGTCCCACGAGGTCGCCACAAACACCAGCCGCGCCCCGATAAAGCCCCACAGCAGCATGGTATAGATCATCCGCTCGAAGAGGTCGGCGTCCAGGCCCCGTTCACGCGCCAGCTTCAGGCCGATACTGATGCCCGCCACGATGCCTAGGGTCATCAGTACGCCGTACCAGGCAATGGTAAAGCCCCCGAGATTCAGGAAAATTGGGTCCATAAGTCCTGAGCAGTGTACGGGTTTTGGGGTAAGGCTGGGGTGAGGGCCTGAAGACGCAGAACAGGATGCGCGGGGTACATCGAACTTCTATACATTTAAATTTGAGGTATACTTCCAGCATGAACACCAAAGCCCAACTGCGCCTGCTGATTCTGGGGGTGCTGGACCGCCAGCCAGAGCACGGCTACGCCATCGCCCAGGCCATCAAGGCCCGCTCGGGGGGCGTGCTGAGCGCCAAAGAGGGCAGCCTCTACCCCGCGCTGCACCTGCTGGAAAAAGAAGGCCTGGTGCAGAGCAGCGAGGTAGACGTCAGGGGCCGCGTGAGGCGCGAGTACCGCCTGACCGAAGCGGGGCGCGGCGAATTGAGCAAGGCGCGGGGTGAGTGGCAGCGGCAGATGCAGGCGGTGGGCGCCGTGCTGGGAGGGCAGTGACATGGGCTGGATTCTGCCGCCCCCCCTGAGCGGCGCCATGACGCCAGAGCACTGGCTGAACGTCGCCACGCACGGCCTAGCCCCAGAGCCAGCGGCGCGGGTGCAGGCCGAGTACCTCGCCCACTTGGAAGACGCTTTGGAAGCGGGCGAAACTGAAAGCCATGTGCTGCGCGAATGGGGCGATCCGCACCGCGCCAACGACGCCTTTTGCCGGGCTCACTTGACCGTGAGTGACGCGGGAATGCTGCATCCCGGCTACGCCCTGAGCGCAGCAGGATGGCGGCGGGCCGTAACCGAAGAGATAGATGGGTGGCTCATCCCTCTGTTTAGTGTCTTTCTGAATCAGGTCGCTGGCTCGTTCGTTCGGGCGCTGTGTGGAGCGGGCGTCATCCTGCTGCTGGTTCCCACCATACGCTGGCTCCTGATCGCAGGACTGCGACTCAGCGGCGCAGCGCGGGTGGTCACCGCTTGGCTGATCAGCAGCTGGGGAGCAGCCCTGACACTGGTGAGCCTGTTCATCAGAAAGTTTGACCTCCCTATGGGGCCAGCGGCTGCGGGACTGGCCCTCCTTAGCCTGCCCTGGCTCTGGCGGCTTTGGGCAGCCCTGCGCGCGCTCCACAAGGCGCGCACAGCCACTCAATACTAAATCCGCACCGGCTCGTCGTCGTCCGGCACCCGCACCTGAAAAATGCGCGAAAGAATGATGCTCAGCTCGTACAGCACGTACAGAGGCCCCGCCACCAGCAGCATGGTGCCGGGGTCGGGCGTGGGCGTGATGAGCGCCGCGAGAATCAGGATGCCCACCAGCGCGATGCGCCAGCCGGAGCGCAGCAGGTGATGGTTGATCAGGCCGATGCGGGTCAGCACCACCGCCAGAATCGGCAGCTCGAACGACAGCCCGAAGGCCACCAGGAAGGTGACCACCATACCGATGTACTGCGAGACGTCCGGCATGGCCTGCACCTGTCCGGCCAGGAAATCCAGGAAAAAGCGCACCATCGCCGGCAGCACGAACAGGTAGCCGAAGGTGACACCGGCCGCGAACGCCGCCCCCGCCCCGACGATGAACGGCACCCCCCAGCGCCGCTCGTGCGCGTAGAGGCCGGGGGCGATGAACGCCCACACCTGCGTCAGAATCAGCGGCAGGGCAATAGCCATGCCGGTCCAGAAACTGAGGTTCAGCGCCGCCATAAACTGCCCGGTCAGGCTGGTGCTGATCAGCTTGACCTCGCCGGCCTGAAACTGCACCGAGGCGTTCAGCGGCGCTTGCAGCAGCCCCAGCAGCGGCTGATGTACCCAGAAAGCCAGGCCCATGCCAATCGCCAAAAAGGCAGCCGACCAGATCAGGCGGGTCCGCAGCTCGCCCAGGTGCTCAAGCAGCGTGGCGCTCTGAAGTTCTTCTTGCGGGTGGGGCACCATTGATTCAGGCACAGTCTCAGGGGGCACCCGCTCAGGCCTGGCGGTCACGCTGCTCGGCGCCCGTAGCCCCGCGGACCTCCACACGGGGCATCTCGGTGCGCGGCAATTCGGTGGCCTGCACGTCGGTCACGTCACGGCGCAGCTCGGGGTCCAGCGGCACAGCGTCCGGGCCGGGGCGGTTCAGGTCGCGGGTTTCTTCTTTAAATTCTTTGATGCCGCGCCCCAGGCCCTTGCCCAGTTGCGGCAACTTGCTGGCCCCAAACAAGACCAAAATGACGGCGGCGATAATCAGTAGTTCTACAGGGCCAAGTGGCATAGTCTCTCCAGTGTAGCGGGCCAGGAACAGCCTGCTGTCAGGTCCACCTTACTCCTGTCCGCTCCTGCCCAGGAAGAGGTCAGGTGTCAGCCAAAGCGGCGCAGGAACTCTGCCCGCGTCATGAGACTGAGCACCGGCTGGGCGCGGCGCGGCGCGGTGCCGTAGGCGCGGTGCATCAGGTCCGACCAGAGCTTGAGGCGGCGGGCATCAAAGGGCGCCAGCGGCACGCTGACAAACCCCAGCCGCTCCAGCACCGGCCCATGCACACTGAGGCAATAGATGAACTCGGCTTCCCGCAGCTCCGCCCTCGTCCGCCAGTCCTGCGCCACCCAGCCGAATTCGCGCCGGGCACGGGCCGGAAAGCGGCGCAGACCCAGGTCCACCAGCAGCGGGTTGTTCACATGGAATTCCAGGGCCGGCTTGCCTTTAGAAACCGGGGTGCTGTCCGGCCAGCGCAGCCCCGCCAGTGGAAAGGGCAGCGGTTGCAGCCGGAAGAGGCCCCCGCGCCTATCCAGCGCCGGGCGGATGCCCAGCTGAGCGTCCAGCAGGCGGTCCAGCCCGGCCATCATGCGGGCAGGCAGCGCCGAGCACTGGATAGGCGCAGCGTCCAATTCGCTCAGCGTGACTGAAGAAAAGCCGCGTTCCCGCATCTCTCGCAGCACTCCCGGCAGTGCCGTGGGCGTGACCTGCGCCCCGGGGCCGCTGTCGTGCAGCACGATGATGGCCCCGCCGTGCAGCTCGCGCCGCACCCGCTCCTGCACGCGCTGCGGCGTGGCTCCGCGCTCCCAGTCGCCGCCCTCGGTGCTCCAGTGAACCGGGGTCAGGCGGGCGCGGCGCAGGCCCAGCAGGTTGGCGAGGCTGTACGCCCCGTGCGGCGGGCGGCCCCAGCGGATGGAGGTACCGCTCAGCCGCTCCAGCTCGCGGCGGGCAGTGGCGGGGTCGCGGTAGGCGTCCCAGGGCAGCCGCGCCCAGGCATGGCGGTGCCGCGCCGCATGCACACCGATTTCGTGCCCTTCGGCCAGGATGCGCCGCACCAGCTC
>JAUNHF010000216.1:359-3636 GCA_030524065.1 Deinococcus sp. | reverse complement strand
AAATACAGAGACCTGGTGGCCTGACTCAGTGTTGTCAACCCCTATTCGCGGTGAATGGTAAGGTCAGCGTAAATTCTTGGGGCGCTGGTAAGGATCTTTCTCGCCGTGCCACATCTGGGAGAAGCGGCGGTCTGAGTGCCATAGCTTGAGCGTGGTAATGCCAATGTGTATTCTCGGCCGGGTCGCGTACAGCCACCAGATGTGTGGCGATGAAGTGGTCTTGAACGGGGCGTGACATGGTGGACCTCCAGAGAGTCAGGGCGTAGGACGCGGTCGGCCGAGGCCGCCGGTCGTAGGATTGGATTCTTGGGACGGGCCTGTCGGGGTATAGGCCACGCCAATTCCGCCTGCCCGGAACGGGCCAGGGAAACTGCCGCTGACCCTCTAGAGCGCCGCCGCCCTCCTGGTGAAGTAACCAGTGCCTAACCTCTGCCTTTAAAGCGCTCTTTCGTTTAGTTATAAAATTATACCAAGTATAATATTTTAAAGTGGAGCTTGAGCTCCAGCTTAAGCTGGGGGAAAAAATTCACGAAGTTCGGCAGAGGGTGGCCCAGCCTAGTGAGAGGGGGAGGCGAGGTATTTGCTCTGCAAATACCTGAGGGAGTGATGGAGGCAACAGCTTTATCTATGTAATTCGCCCTTTACTACCGTGGTCATTCCCTTCCGTTAAACTGGCTGTACCTTGAGTCTGTCTGTGTACCCACCTCTCGTGCCCGGCTTGGAAAACCGGCTGATTGTCCAGGAAGGTCAGGTGACGGGTGATAGGGGGATCTTTATGGCCCGCTTGAAGCAGTCGGAGAATCCACAGACCTGTCTCTGCGGCGAGCGGATCTACAAGGGGCGACAGGGGGTCGCCACGCTTGCGGATCTCCCCTGGGGCGACCGCCCATCCGAACTCTGGGTGGACTATTTCCACTGGCAAGGGGGGAAGGGCCACCTCTGCCGCTTTCCCCAGCCTCTGGCGGGGCTTCAAGCTGGTCTAGACAGCAGCGCACCAGAGGCAGGTAAGCGTCGGCGCGGCATCAAGATGACCCAGCGCCTGCTGGATGAGGTCACCCGCCGTTATCTGCAAGGGGAAAGCAGCGCCTCTCTGGCCCGTTGGTGCGGTCTGTCCGAGCCGACACTCTGGCGAGCAGTCACCAAGGGTCTGGACGAGGAATTCAGCCGATTACAGGCCACAGCCCCGGAGCGAATCGAAGGCATGCAGCAAGTCGGAATCGATGAGATCGTCTGGCAGGGTGAAATCTATGCTGTCGTCATGAACATGGACAGCGGGAAGCTGATTGACCTGCTTCCTGACCGGGAGTTGGAGACGGTGGTTCGCTGCTTAGAAGAACTGCGCACTCTTCGGGAGCAGCAGCTGGGAGCCCCCTGGACTCCAGTCATCGCTACCGATATGTGGGAGGACTACCGCCGCGCGGTCCGTCAAGTCTTCGGGGATCAGGCCAAACAGGTCACCGACCGCTTCCACCTGCAGGCCAAGGTCACTGAGGCCCTACGGGAAGAAGGTCAGCTCCTCTACTTGCAGCATCAGGAATATGCCGCGATGTCCTCCGGCGACACCGAGATCCGGGATTACCTCTCGATGCTGACCACAGATTATTTCGAGTTCCTGCAATCCGGCCGGGTCCCTGAGCCGCTCAATTACGGCCCGTTTCACGGCGACGAGTCGAACATTATCGACCTTGAACCTCTTCTCCGTCTGACCAGACAGCTCACTCAGGTTTGGAACGCGCAGACCCCCCAAGAGGCCAAGGACCGTTATCTCCAGTGGCGCTGGGCTTACTCCCTTTACGATGCTCGGCGGCCAGACCTGAGTCAGTGGCGCTACCGCCAGGGCCGCCCGCCTCTTCTCGGCTTCGAGAGGCTCATTCACCTGTACAGCGAGTGGGAAGCGGAGATCTTCGGCTATTTCGAGCAGCGTCACGGTGACCAGCGGGTGACCAGTGGACCGGTTGAGAACATGGTCGGCCAGTTGCGGCGGCTGTTCTCACGCAGTCAGGTTCGTAGCGACCACCGGATCCTCAGCGTCCGGGCGATCCACCGGCTCGGTCTGAACATACAAAGCCCAGCGCCCTGGAAGTTCGAAATGCGCCCGGATCTCACGGCCTTGCCGCCTTGCAAGTGCAGCGAGGAAGGTGTACCGAGCGACTACCGCCTACCCCGGCCGCGCCGCTCTACCGTGCAGGCGCTCCCGTTTGGAGGTCGGCCTACACGCCTGCTCTACTGCCACGGCACGGCCAGGTGCCGCAGATGCCGGCAGACGGTGACCGTCGAGGCAGCAGATGAGGTCGCCGCCCGGACACAGGAATTGGAGGCTTACGTGCAGCGGGAGTGGCGACGCGGAAACAGTCAGCAGCGCATTCGTCAGGAGACGGGCCTGGGCTTTGGGCGTATCCAGGCCATCTTGGGGCCGGTCGGTCAGGAGCGCCGTCTCCCGCCTCTGCCGCCGCAGCTGGGACTGCTCCGGACGCGCTGGCGCAGCCAGTTCCTGTGGGTGCTTACCGACGCCAGGAGCGGCCGCATCCTGCGGCTCGACCAGCCCCCGGAAGGGCAGCCACCAGAATTCCTGGCCGAGCTGCAGCCGGAACAGGTGCTCCTCTGCCACAGCCTGAGCTGGTCCTTCGCTCCCCTGATTACAGCCCAAACGGCGCTGGACCGTTTCTCGTTTTCACAGCTTGCTTATCCGGCTTTGGGAGACGTCATTCGGTCTTACTCTTCCACTTTGCCGCTGAGGCTCCAAAGGTCTCAGCGCTACCGCTATCACCGGCGCATCTTGCAGGTCCGTGAAGGACGGCGGCCCAAAACGGACCGGTTTCGGGCGCTGTATCTCAGGGAATCCGAGTCGCTCAGCCGGGCTTACCGGGAGCAGCAGACCGCACTGCAACTCTATGAAGCGGCCGACACGCTCGAGTTCACCTTGGAACTGCAACGTTGGATGACTTCGCGTTCTGTGCCAGAGGACCTGGACGGGCAATACCGCCTCAGACAGAGCTACCGGTACGGGCACCGGGACGTGGTGGCCAGAATCGTCCATCAGTGGGACGAGATCGTCCGGGGCTTTGAGCTGCACCGCGAGGGGGTATCTCTGGCCCGCAGCCGCAGGGAGCTGCGCTGGTTAAAATCCCTGCCGGTCTGGCGGACTCGCAGGAGAAACAGACGGGAAGCCCTGAATATCCTCGAGGAAGTGTGCCATGCACGCTAAGCAGCTCACGCCCGAGCAGCGGGAGATCGTCACCGCTCAGCGCGTCCCACTGACGGTCATCCGGGCCGGTGC
>JAUNHF010000216.1:0-349 GCA_030524065.1 Deinococcus sp. | reverse complement strand
AGCAGGATCCTGCGGTCAAAGTCGCCGTCGTGCCATTCGGTCGTAAGGTCGCGCTGGAGATCATAGGTCGGCTGCACCGAACTGGGGTACATGCTGGCAGTCCGCAGATACTGGTCAAAACATTACATGCCCTGAGCTACCGTCACCTCAGAGAACGCTTGGCCGCTGTGAAAAAGGCTGCCGAAGAAGCCGGCCTGCTGCTCTTCGACGAATCCGTCCTTGGGGAGCCTGTCTATTACATTGACGACGCCTATCAGGGACCGCCCATCTACCATGGCATTCGCGAAGTCGGCGAAGCTGAGCTGCTCTCAGACAAGCGGGTCGCCCGGCGACTTTACGAGCTGGCGCG
>JAUNHF010000215.1 GCA_030524065.1 Deinococcus sp. | reverse complement strand
CCCGCCGCCGCCAGATAGGCCAGCAACAGCGCCTGCTCGCCCACTGTAAGAAGTTGCTGCGCTTGAGCCACCTGACCCAGGCTGTCCAGCACGCTGCTTTTATGGTTCAGCGCCAGCAGCAGCGCCGGCAAGGTCAGCAGCAGCGGCCGGGAGCGGCGCAGGGTCGGCCACGGCTGGGCGGCGTGAAGCCGGGTCAGCAGCGACCAGGGCAGGCCCAGCGCCGCAAGGCACAGCAGAACCGAGCCGGTCAGCTGCAAGGCCGCCAGCAGGGTCTGTTCTGTAGGCCCAGAACCCGGCACCGTGAATTCCATGTTTGCCTCCTCTCCTCCCGCCGCCTTGCCTGCTCGCTGTCCGGCATGACCGGGCCGGGACAGTCTCCCGGTTCAGCAGCCATCTTAGGAAGCCGCAGCTGACATGCCTCTGACGGCGTGCTGCGGCAGCGGCGGGCCGTGGGCACGGCAAGGGGAGCGGTGTCCGGGGATGCACATTACCTGAGTGCACCTGTGTTAACCTGCTAGCCAGCATGTGGCGCGGCGGCAGGACCCGGCCACCGCATTCGACCCGGCGGCGCAGTGGCCGCGAGAAGGAGTCTATGGACTATTACGAATTACTTGGTGTGGCGCGGGATGCCAGCGCCAGTGAAATCAAGAGTGCCTACCGCAAATTGGCCCTGAAGTACCACCCCGACCGCAACAAGGAAGAGGGCGCCAGCGAAAAGTTTGCGCAGATCAGCGAAGCGTACGCCGTCTTGAGCGACGACCAGAAACGCGCCCACTATGACCGCTTTGGCTCTGGCCCCTCGGCGGGCGGCTTTCCCGGCGGTGATCCGTTCGGGGGTATGGGAGGCATGGGCGGCGCCGGCTTTGACCCGATGGACCTGTTCGAGCAGCTGTTCGGCGGCATGGCCGGTGGCATGGGGGCAAGGCGCGGCCCCCCCCGCGGAGAGGACATCGAAACCGAGGCCCGCATCACGCTGCACCAGGCCCGCGCCGGCGACGATGTGCAGATCACGGTGGCCCGCCTGACCGACTGCGACCACTGCGGCGGCACCAAGACCGAGCCCGGCGGCAAACCCCCGGTCAGCTGCCCCACCTGCCAGGGGCGCGGCGCGGTGCGCGGTCAGGCCCGCACCATTTTCGGCGTCGTGGAAACCCAGCAGGTCTGCCCCGACTGCCGGGGCGAAGGCAAAAAAATCGTGGACCCCTGCACCGTCTGTCATGGGCGCGGGCACACCCTGAAGGACGAAGAAGTCACCGTCAAGCTGCCCAAGGGCATTGACGAGGGCTACCGCATTCGGGTGTCGGGCAAGGGGCATCAGGGGCCAGGCGGCAACGGTGACCTGTACGTGCATATCGAACTGGAACCGCATGAATACCTCAAGCGCGAGGACGAGCATCTGATCTATACCGCGCCCATCGGCTACGCACACGCCGTGCTGGGCCATGAGATTGAGGTGCCTACCCTGGACGGCACCCAGCGGGTTGAGGTCAAGCCCGGCACGCAGCACGGCGACACCCACCGCATCAGGGGCGCGGGGATGCCCCGGCTGCAAGGCTCTGGCATGGGCGACCTGGTGGTCGAGTACGACATCGTGGTCCCGCGCCCCAGCCAGCTTACCCCTGAAGCCCGCACGGCGCTGGAAGCCTACGCAGCGGCTGTCGGTGACGACGTGCCCCACAAAAGCGGTGAAGGCTTTTTCGGGCGCATCGGCAAGTTGTTTGGCCGCGACTGAACTCTGCCTGTACCACACCCAGCCTTCGCCCTCCCTAGCTCCCGACCAGCGCCGGGGCTTTTTTTATGCAAGCAGCCACCTCTGGCGCTCTGCCCCGTCCCTGGACCAGGAACCCTTGCAGACGCTCCCGGAAGTACCTTATGCTGGCCGCGTCTGCACATCATCATCTAGGATTCTCTATCTGCATCATGCATTTTAGAGCAAGTGATGTATATTCATTCATAGATAGCAAGGGAAGGAGCAGCATGACCGTACCACCCCCCACAGGTTCCGAATTTGAGCGACAGCTGCGAGGCTGGCTGGCCCAGTACGGAGGACAGGAGGTAGATGTCGCCGCGCTGCTGTGTGACCGCTGGGCCAGCGAACCCGGCAAGCTGGCGCTGAACTACGAGAACGGCTTTGGCTACCAAGAAAGCCTGAGTTATGCGGCGCTGGAGGACAAGTCCCGCCGCTTTGCCGCCGCGCTGCGCTCGCTGGGCGTGCAAAAGGGGGACCGGGTGGCCGTGCTGCTGCCCAAGCGCCCGGCCCTCCTGATTGCAGCCCTGGGCATTTTCCGGCTGGGGGCTGTATATGTGCCGCTGTTCACCGCTTTTGGCCCCGACGCGGTCAAGGTGCGCCTTGAGGACGCGCAGGCCCACATCGTCATTACCGACGCGGCCAACGACCCCAAGTTGGCGGGCATCAGCGGTATTCATGTGATTCGGGTCGAGAGCGACAACGACGAGGATGAGCTGGGGCCTGACCACGGCCTTTATGCCAGCCTGGTCGCCCATGAGCCGCTGGCAGACAACGTGACGGTCAGTGGCGACGACCTGATGGTGCTGCTGTACACCTCCGGCACCACCGGGCAGCCCAAGGGCGTGCCGGTGCCGGTGCGGGCGCTGGCTTCCTTTGAAGCGTACATGCGCTGGGCGCTGGACGTGCGCGAGGACGACGTGTTCTGGAACATGGCCGACCCCGGCTGGGCCTACGGCATGTACTACGGCATTCTGGGCCCGCTGGCGCTGGGCAAGACGCTGCTGTTTTACCGCGCCGCCTTTCACCCCGAAAAAGCGCTGGACGTGATGCGCCGCTACGGCGTGACCAACTTCGCGGCGGCCCCCACCGCCTACCGCGTGATTCGGTCCTCTGGCCTGCCGCGCCCTGAGGGGCTGCACCTGCGAATCGCGTCCAGCGCAGGTGAGCTGCTCAACCCGGAGCTGTTCGCGTGGGCGCAGGAGTTCCTGGGGGTGGAACTGTTTGACCACTTCGGCCAGACCGAGATGGGCATGGCCGTGGTGAACCACCACCATCCGGGCCTCAAGCGCCCCGTCAAGCCCGGCTCAATGGGCCAGGCCATGCCCGGCTTTGCACCCGTGGTGCTGGAAGAAAGGGATCAGGAGGTGCCGCCCGGCACCGAAGGGCAGCTGGGATTTGACCGCCAGCGCTCGCCGCTGCTGTTCTACACCGAGTACTACCAGGCTCCCGACCGCACCCGCGAGCGCCTGACGGACGATGGCCGTTATTACCGGGCCGGCGACACAGTGGTGGCCGACGAAGACGGATATTTCTTCTTTTCCGGGCGCTCGGACGACATCATTCTCAGTGCGGGCTACCGCATCGGTCCGTTTGAGGTGGAAAGTGCGCTGGTGGCCCATACCGACGTGGCCGAGGCTGCCGTGGTCGGCAAGCCCGACGAACTGCGCGGCGAGCTGGTCAAAGCGTACGTGGTGCTGCGCCCCGGCGTGGAGGCGTCCGACGCCCTGAGGGCCGAACTCGGTTCATTCGTCAAAACCAAGCTGGCGGCCCACGCCTACCCACGCGAAATTGTCTTTATGGACGTGCTCCCCAAGACGCCCAGCGGCAAGGTGCAGCGCTTTTTGCTCCGCGCCGGGAGCTGAGCAGCGGGAACAGCCGGGGCCGGAAC
>JAUNHF010000214.1 GCA_030524065.1 Deinococcus sp. | reverse complement strand
GCGCCGAGGCGGCCAGCGACCATCCCATCGCCCACGCCCTGCGGACAGCCGCGCCGGAGCGGGGCGTGCGTATGCTTCCGGCCAGCAGCGTTCAGACCGAAGCGGGCTATGGCCTCAGCGCGCAGGTGGCGGGGCACACCGTGCAACTGGGCGCAGAACGTTATATGGCGCGGGTGGGCCTGGACACGGGCGCTTGGGCCGCAGCCCTGGCCGACCTGGGCCGGTAGGCGGCCACCCCGGTGTTCGTGGCAGTGGATGGGCAGCTGGCGGCGCTGCTGGGCGTCAGCGATCCCCTCAAACCTGGCAGCCGTGAGGCCGTGGCCGCGCTTCACCGCCGGGGCTACCACGTGATGATGGTCACCGGCGACAGTTGGGCCACGGCCCACGCCATCGCCGCGCAGGTGGGCCTTGACCCAGACAGTGAAGTGCGCGCCGAGGTGCTTCCTGCCGACAAGGCCGCTGTGGTAGAGGAGTTGCAGGCCCAAGGCCTGAAGGTGGCAATGGTCGGGGACGGCATCAACGACGCCCCTGCTCTGGCCCGCGCCGATGTGGGCGTGGCGTTGGGCACGGGCACCGATGTGGCCGCCCAGACAGCGGACATCCTGCTGATGTCCGGCGACCTGCGCGGCGTACCGAACGCGGCGGCCCTCAGCGCAGCCACCCTCCGCAACATCCGCATGAACCTGTTCTGGGCCTTTGCTTACAATGTGTTGCTGATTCCGGTCGCCGCCGGTCTATTCACCCGCTGGGGCCTTGGCCTCTCTCCAGTGCTGGCCGCCGCCGCCATGGGCCTGAGCAGCGTCTTTGTGATGAGTAACGCACTGCGGCTGCGAAGATTCAAACCACCGCTGGAACGGCCTGTTCAGCTGGCGCAGAAGCAACCAGAAGCCGCACTTTCACGTTGAAAGTCCAGCTTGGCTGCCAATTCAGGGGTACGATGCGCGCCGCGTGTACACAAATCCATACTGTGTAGCACGCATCTTTTACCGCTCTCCAGCCAGAGCGGCGTCTTTTTGCCGCTTCAGGCGGGCCGTGAGGTGCAAAAAGCGCGACAGCTGCAAGATAGCCGCTGCCAGTAGGCCCACCAGCAGGCCGTACCACAGGCCACGGGGTCCCATATCCAGCACAAAGGCCAGCACATAGCCCACCGGCATACCCAGCGCCCAGAAGCTTGCCAGCGACAGCAGCAGCGGCACCCGGGTATCCTGCAACCCGCGCAGCGAGGCGTTGGCGCTCACCTGCACGCCGTCCACCACCTGGAACAGGGCCGCAATCGCCAGCAGGCTGACGGTGGTGGTGATCAGCGCGGCGTTGGCCGGATCGCTGACATTCACAAACACTCCGATAAACCGCTGCGGCAACAAGGTTTCGAGCAGCGCAAACAGCAGCATGACCCCGGCGGCCAGCCCGATGCCCAGCAGACCCGCCCGCCGCGCCAGCCGGGGCCGCCCCGCACCGGCCGCCAGGGCCACCCGGATGCTGGTGGCCGTCGCCAGCCCCAGCGGGATCATGAACAGGGCCGTGATGATCTGAAAGGCCACGTTGTGCGCGGCCAGCGCCTGATTGCCGAAGGTGCCCATCAGCAATGAGGTGACGCTGAACATGGCCGCTTCGGCACCCAGGGTCAGGCCGATGGGCCAGCCCAGCGAGAACAGGCTGCGGACCTCCGGGCGCATGGCCGTACCCGGAGCCAGCGGCTCGGTCCGGCGCAGCACTTGTGGCAGCAGGGTCAGGAACATCAGCCAGCCGGCCAGAGCTGAGGCGGCGGCGGCTCCAACCAGCCCCAATGCGGGCAGCGGCCCCCAGCCAAAGGCCAGTGCCGGCGATACCAGCGCCACGGACGCCACCCCCAGCGCCGCCACCCGCGTCACTACGCCCGGACGGCCAGTGGCTTCCATCGCGCCGCGCAGCGCCGTAAACAGCAGCACCGCCGGCATTCCCAGGGCGTAGATACGCAGGTAGCTGGCAACCAGGGCCGTGTCCAGCTCAGGTGGAGCAAAGCGGTGCAGCTGGGTGGACAGCAGGTACGTAAAGGGCAGCATTACCCCTGCCAGCAGGAGCGCCAGGCGGAACCCGGCGTGCAGGGCGCGGGTCACCCCCTGCTGGTCGCCAGCACCGTGGGCCGCGGCGGCGCGGGGAGCGACGGCCAGCATGATTCCGCTGAGCGCTACAAAAAACAGGTAATAGATGGCGCTGCCGTACGCCGCCGCCGCCAGCTCGCCCTGCCCCAGCCGGCCGATGACCGCCGTGCTGACCAGAGTGAGCGCATTGGCCGCAAACTGCGAGAGCACCACCGGACCGGCCAGACGCACCAGCGCCCGCAGCTCACTGCCCGTATCGTCGGCAGGCTGCGGCGCGGGCCGGCCAGCACCTGCCGGGACGTCAGCGCCCGCAGAAGCGTCAGGGTGCGGAACCGTGCCAGTGATGGGAGAAGTGGAGGGGTCTTCAGGCAACGACATCGGCGGGCAGTCTAAACCATTTGTTTGTGGCAAGCGGCCCCTCTGCAAATTGGCTTGCCGCCCCCCGGAGATGAATCTAAGCTGAGAAGAGCCAACCCCTATTTTCCCAAAGACCTCCCCAAACAACCCATCCACAGGAGAACCCATGAAAAAGACTGCTCTGCTGCTGGCCCTTGCCCTGGGCCTGAGCCCCACCGCCCAGGCCGTAGAACGTGTACCCGGCAGCTGGACCTACTACTCGGTATCGCGTGACCTCATCACCGACGTGAACACCAGCATGGTGATGGTGGACGAGATCAGCGACCGCACCAGTCAGACCAGCCTGACATTCAAGTGTGCAGACGGCTCCGAGCCGGGCCTGTGGAGCGTCCTCAGAAGCAAAAATGCTCTGCTGGACCCTGGCGAGGGTATTCTGCCCACCACCACCGTCCGGATCGGCTCGGGTGCGCCCCGGACCATTTACGGCGACTCGCTGTACTCCACAGTTGTGCGCGGAGAAACCGACGCTTCTTCCATCGGCTTTCCCGAAGGCCTGAGCCGCGAGATGGCCGCTGGGCTTTTCCGGGGCGAGCGGGTCGTGATTCGGCTGGAACGTGACCCCGGCGTGGGCCGCCAGACGCTGACCTACACCTTCCCGGCCAACGGCTTCAGGGCAGCCTGGAACGCCGTGAACCGCTGCCAGCAGGGCGGCCAGGCCACGCCAGCACCGGTCAGCCGGGCACCCACCGCTGCCCGGACGGCCACCGCTGCCCGCAGCGGCGAGGCGCCCAAGTTCACCCAGTGGTACTTCACCACCTGCACCGACACGGGCAGCGGCGCTGTACGCTCACAGCTGCGGGCCGGGCAGACCCACCGCTGCCAGCTGGTGATTGAGACCGTGCCCAACGGAGCCGCGCCCATCGGGGCGACTTTTACCTACGAACTGGAATATGTGGAGGCTGGCCGCAGCGGCAAGTTGCAGCTGACCACCCGCGATGTGTGGCAGGCCGGCAGCGACAGCTCAATTCGGCACCGCACCGAGGGCAGCCGGCTGATTTTCAACCTGCCGCTGAATGTCCGCGCCCGCCCGGAGCGGCGCTACACGTCCATCAACGTGACGGCCAACGTGACCTTTGACAACGGCAGCAGCAAGAAAATCTACGAAAAGCTGCCGGTCATCCCCTGACCCATTTCTAAGCCGAAAGAA
>JAUNHF010000213.1:2768-3646 GCA_030524065.1 Deinococcus sp. | reverse complement strand
GCCCACCCAGATACGCGTTCAGGATGGCCGGCACCCGCGCCGCCCAGGGCAGTTCCACCGGGGCGCCCCCCTGCAGCACCACCACCAGCCTGGGGTTGGACACCAGCAGTTCTTCAATCAGGGCGTTGTGGCTGGCGGGCAGGCCCAGGTGTTGGCGGTCGATGCCCTCCACCTCGAACGCCTCGGGCAGGCCCACGAAGGCCACCACCACGTCCGCCTGCGCCGCTATCCGCGCCGCCTCGGCCAGCAGCTGCGGGTCGCTCTGGTCGCCCAAGCGCGGATAACCGGCCGCGTAACTCACCTGCGCCGCGCCGAAGGTGTCCCGCAGGGCCTGCAGCGGAATGTCCAGCTCCCGCGGAATCAGCTGCGAACTGCCGGCCCCCTGATAACGCGGCTGCGCGGCGAACGCACCGACCACCGCCAGCCGCAGGCCCGAGCGAAGTGGCAGCAGCGGAGCCCCCTCCTGCGGGTCATTTTTCAGCAGCACACTGCCCTGAAGGGCCGCTTTGCGGGCCAGGGCGTGCGCCGCGTCCGGGTCGAAGGGCTCCGGGGCCTGCGTCTGCGCCGCGTCCACACGGGCCGCCAGTTGCAGCACACGGGCGGCGGCGCGGCGCAGGTCGGCTTCCTGCACCCGGCCCTCTTTCAGCGCCACTTCCAGGGCGGGCGCCGTCAGGGCCGACACGCCGGGCATTTCCAGGTCCAGTCCGCTGCGAAAGGCGGCCGCCCGGTCATTCACCGCGCCCCAGTCGCTGACCACCAGGCCGTCGTACCCCCATTCACGGCGCAGAATCCCCTGCAGCAGCCGGGGCGACTCGCAGCAGTAGCGGCCGTTCACACCGTTGTAAGCGGCCATCACCGTCCAGGGGCGGGCTTCCTGC
>JAUNHF010000213.1:0-2758 GCA_030524065.1 Deinococcus sp. | reverse complement strand
TTTTCGAAGCCGGCCAAGTACAGCTCGCGCAGCGCCCGCTCGTCCACCACCGCGTCGATGGACATGCGGCGGTACTCCTGGTTGTTCGCCACGAAGTGCTTCAGGCTGGCGCCCACGCCCTGGCTCTGGATACCGCCGACCCAGGCAGCGGCCAGGTCACCCGACAGCAGCGGGTCCTCGGAGAAATACTCGAAGTTGCGCCCACACAGCGGCGACCGCTTGAGGTTCAGCCCCGGACCCAGCAGCACGTCCACGCCCTCGGCACGCCCCTCGCGGCCCAGCATCTCGCCCACCTCGCGCACCAGCTGCGGATTCCAGCTGGCCGCCAGCGCCGCAGCGGTGGGGTAGCAGGTGGCCGGCGCACTGCAGTTCAGGTCGGCGGTGGTCTGGTCGCCCAGCTGCCGGCGAATGCCGTGGGGTCCGTCGGTCAGGCGCAGCGCCCGCGCTCCTCCGGCGGCCTGGGTGTGCCAGTAGTCGCGTCCCGAGAGCAGGGCCAGCACCTCGGGCAGCGGCAGGGCCTCGGCGCGGCGCAGGCAGCTCTGGAAATCGGGCAAGGGCAGCGAAGGAAAGTCGGCGGAAGCGGGCGTCTGCGGCATGTCAGGCAGTGTAGCGGGCAGCGGCTGTCAGGGCCGTGTCAGGCTGGCCGGGCGGCCCCTGCATCTTCCCGCGGCCCTTGACACCTCCGGCGGCCAGCGACTACACTCCCCTTTCAGACCCCCATACGCGGGTCGCAACCTTTATCCAGAGCGGTGCAGGGAACTGGCCCGAGAACCACCGCAGCAACCGGCCCTCATTACGGCCACGGTGCTCCGCCAGCCCGCGTGAATCACGATGTGAAGCGACGGGACCGATAAGGGAAGGGGGCACGCCTGCGGGCCGTGCCAAGCGAGAACAGAGTTGCAAGCGTTCCCTTCCGAGTTTCAACGCCCAGGAAAGGGAACGTTTTGCTGTAGCACCGGCCTCCACTGCCGGTGGCCTCCGTTCCGCTGACCGCTCACTCACGAAGAGGTATTCCGTGACCACAGCGACCCCCCTTGCCCATACGGCCAGTGTTCCTGCCCAGTCCAGCGGCGCCGCACTGGAACTGCGCGGCATCACCAAACGCTTTGGCGCCGCAGCGGCGCTGGAGGACTTTACCCTCAGCGTGCCGCGTGGCAGCCGCACCGGCATCATCGGGCGCAGCGGCGCCGGCAAAAGCACCCTGGTCCGGCTGCTGAGCGGCCTGGACACGCCCGACAGCGGCGAGCTGTACCTGGGCGGTGAGAATTTGCTGGCCCTTGGCCCGGCGCAGCGCCGCCAGCGCCAGGCCCGCACCGGGCTGGTGTTCCAGCACTTCAACCTGCTGGCCCAGCGCACCGCCGTGCAGAACGTGGCCCTGCCGCTGGAATTTGCCGGTGTGCCCCAGGTGAAACGCGAGGCGCAGGCACGGGACGCCCTGGCGCAGGTGGGCCTGAGCGGCTTTGAGGGCCGCTACCCGGCCCAGCTCTCGGGGGGGCAAAAACAGCGGGTGGGAATCGCCCGCGCCCTGGTCACTGGCCCCGAGCTGCTGCTGGCCGACGAAGCCACCAGTGCCCTGGACCCCGAAACCAGCGCCAGCATCCTGAACCTGCTGACCCAGATTCAGCAGGAGCGCGACCTGACCCTGATCATCGTGACCCACCAGATGGAAGTGGTCCGCAGCGCCACCACCCATGTGGCCGTGCTGGATCACGGCCGCCTGGTCGAAAGCGGCGAGACGGGCCACGTACTGGCAAGCCCGCAGCACGCTACCACCCGCGCCCTGCTGGGAGCCCACCAGCCGCAGGTGGAACTGGCCCCAGGCGAAGCCCTGCACCAGCTGACCCTGCCCGCGCTGGACGCCGCCGTGCTGAGCCGGCTGGCCGCGCTGGGCGGCCGGGTGGTAGAAGCCCAGCCCACCGTGATAGGGGGCCGCCAGCAGGTGCTGACCTGGGCCGCCGTGCCCGCGCTGCTGAGCCTGAGCGACCTGCGCTGGCAGCTGCTGACCCGCCCGGAGGTCAGCGCATGACCCTGGACCCCGCCGTCTGGCCGCTGCTGTGGAAGGCCACGCTGGAAACCCTGTGGATGGTCATTCCCTCCGCGCTGCTGGGCCAGCTGCTGGGCACCGCGCTGGGAGTCTGGCTTACCCTGACCCGTCCCGGTGGCCTGACTCCCAACCCTGCGCTGTTCCGTGTGCTGGACGCCATAGTCAATGTGGGCCGGTCCTTTCCCTTTATCATCCTGATGATCGTGCTGATTCCGCTGACCCGCGCCCTGGTGGGCACTTCTATTGGCAGCACGGCGGCCATCGTGCCGCTCACCGTGGCCGCCGTGCCCTTCCTGGCGCGCCTGGTCGAAGGTTCGCTGCGCGAAGTGCCCGCTGGCGTCACCGAAGCGGCGCGGGCGATGGGCGCCAGCACCGGCCAGATCGTGAACAAGGTGCTGCTGCCCGAAGCCCTGCCGGGGCTGCTGCATGCCTTTACCGTGCTGGTCATCAGCTTGCTGGGCTACTCGGCCGTGGCTGGGGCGATCGGCGCCGGCGGCCTGGGCGACCTGGCGATTCGTTACGGATATCACCGCTTTGACACCGTCACCATGACCGTGACTGTGGTGGCCCTGCTGCTGCTGGTTCAGCTGGTGCAGTGGCTGGGCGACCGCGCCGAGCACCGCGCCGATCACCGCTGAACGCAAATAGACCTCGCCTGCCCCGCTCGCTGCCCGCCACGTCACTTCCTGCCGGAGCCAGACCCGACCTCAGTGC
>JAUNHF010000212.1 GCA_030524065.1 Deinococcus sp. | reverse complement strand
GCCCAAGCCGTCACCGAACGCACCCGTACCCTGAACACCCGCCTGTGCGTGGGCCTGGACCCCCGCCTCAGCGAGTATCAGGATGCGGCGCACCTGCGCCAGCACACGCTGGACGTACTGGAAGCCACCGCGCCCTACGCCGCCGCTGTCAAACCGCAGCTCGCCTTTTATGAGGCGCTGGGCCTGAGCGGCATACAGATTCTGGAAGAAGTCTGCGCGGCGGCCCGCACCCTGGGCCTGCCGGTGATTCTGGACGCCAAGCGCGGCGACATCGGCTCTACCGCCGAGGCCTACGCGCAGGGCTGGCTGACCGGGCAGCACGCGGGCGCGGCGCTGACGGTCAATCCTTTTCTGGGCTTTGAAACCTTGCAGCCGTTTGTAAGGGCGGCCCGTGAGAATGGCGGCGGGCTGTTCGTGCTGGTCAAGACTTCCAACCCCGGCCAGAATGATTTGCAGGGCGGGGGCGTCAGCGAGCGGGTGGCCGCCGAGGTCGCCCGCCTGGGCGAAGAGGAGGGCGGGGAATACGCAGGCGTGGGCGCAGTGGTGGGGGCCACCCACCCGGCGGACTTGCCCCGTTTCCGCACCCTGATGCCGCGTGCGCTGCTGCTGCTGCCAGGGCTGGGGGCGCAGGGCGCGCAGGCGGCGGACTTGGCCGGAGCCTTTCACCCCGGCGGGACCGGCGCCCTGGTCAGCGCCAGCCGGGGCGTGCAGTACGCGCAGGGGCTGGACGTGGCCTCGGCGCGCCTCGCCGCGCAGACTTTCCGGGACGAGCTGAACGCCGCCCTGAGCTGAGTGCTGCCCCGCCCCGCACCTTCACGGCCCTGTTTCCCCGCGCCACTGCGTCTTTTCTGATTTACAATGCGCCGCTGACCCTCCCCGGCGCCGGCGGCGTGTGGGGCGGGACAACGCAAAAAGGGGTAAGAGATGTTAAGTACACCGCACTTAACATCTAGATAAACCTTGTTCCGAGAACCTTCAGCCCGACGAGGAGAGCCGCCCGAAGTTCAGTGACCGAGTGGTAACAGCGGCGTGGCAGCAGAATGCCCTTGAGTTTGCGCCACACTCCCTCGATGAGATTGAGGAAAGGCGCGTAGGGCGGAAGGTAGCGCAGAGACAGTCCCTTCTGCTCCCACTCTGCGGCTTTTTCTCTCAGCTTCGCTCCCTTGTGAAAGGGAGCGTTGTCCAGCACGACGACAGTGAGCCGATCAGGGGCACATTCCGCCACCAACGTGTCCAGATACGCCATGACTTGCTCACCGTTGCATGTTCCTTCCAGCTCGCGGACTTCCAACTGCTCTTCACGTCCATGCAGGCTGTAGGTGCCGATGAGGTTGATCCGTCCAGACGATCCCCACCGCGTGGGGATCTCAAACTGTTGCCCAGAACCACGTCTGAACCAAGTTGCGCCCACGGACAACATCAAGGAAAGACCGGTCTGATCGAGATATTTCAGGGTGAGCTTGCCCTCCAGTGCCCCCTTTTTAAGGTCTCTAAGGAGGCCTGATGTTGCTGGGCGACTTCGGGATCGAGCTTCTTTGCAGGTGAATACCTGGCTCGCTTCCAGCTGTACCCCATCCGTCGGAGATGATTCGCCAGTGCGCGGGGTCGGATGACGACCTTGAACTGCTGTTCGATTTCCTCACCCAGCAGGGGAGCGTTCCAGAAGCGCTGTTCTTGCAGTTTCTCTACGAGAAACTGCTCGATCTCCGGTGTGATCAAGCAGGCGCGTCCGGGTGGGCACTCATCGGCCAGCCCAGGAATCCCACGTAGGGCGAAACGCGTCAGGTCATTGTGAATCGCCTGATGGTTGCGGCCAAAGTGCTTCGACAACTGGGGCACACTCCACCCCTGTCGGTGAAGCCGCAGGATGCTTGCCCGAAGGCGAGCCTTCGGGTGCGTGTGTGGACTGGTTTCCAGCTCACGAAGCCGGTCATCATCTTCTACAGAAATCGCAATACGCCGAGCAGGGCGGGCCATGTCTAAGTCTACTTTCTAAATGCGATGTACTTAAATGCCGTATTGGTCGCCGTTCTGGTGATGCTGGGCCTCTCGCTGCTGCGGGTTCCTGTGGTGCTCAGTCTGCTGGTCAGCGCCCTGCTGGGGGGCGTGCTGGGCGGGCTGGGCCTGCCGAAGACACTGGAAGTCTTTCAAGAAGGTCTGGCCGGCGGCGCCGAGATTGCGCTGTCCTATGCCCTGCTGGGCGCCTTTGCCGCCGCGATTATTGAATCTGGGCTGCCCCGGCAGATGGCGGGCTGGCTGACCGGCCGGCTCATGCACCAGGGCAGCGCGGCCCGGCTGAAATGGGGCTTGCTGCTGGGCCTGCTCGCCATAAGCGTCATGAGCCAGAACCTGATCCCGATCCATATCGCGTTTATTCCGATGCTGATTCCACCGCTGCTGGCTGTGTTCAACCGCCTGGAAGTGGACCGGCGGCTGCTGGCCTGCGTGATGACCTTTGGTCTGGTCACCACCTACATGTTCTTGCCCTACGGCTTTGGGGAGATTTTTCTCAAGCAGATTTTGCTGGGCAACATTCAGAAAGCCGGCATGGACGTCAGCGGTGTCAACGTGATGCAGGCGATGGCGATTCCAGCCCTGGGCATGGTGGCCGGGTTGCTGCTGGCCCTGCTAAGTTACCGCCGGCCCCGCCGGTATCAGGACCTGGGCACAGCTGGTGCGGCGAGTACAGAAAGTGGGCCGGCTGCCGGGAACGAAGCAGCGTTGCCCCCGGCCTCCGCCGCCCGCACCCTGATTACGGTGGGGGCCATTGTCGCTGCGTTTGCCGTGCAGCTGCTGACAGATTCGCTAATGATCGGGGCGCTGGCCGGGTTCGCCGTGTTTCTGGCGACCGGCCTGCTGCGCCTGCGCGACGCCGACCGCGTGTTTAACCGGGGCATCGGCATGATGGCGATGATCGGGTTCATTATGATCACGGCCCAGGGCTTTGCGGCCGTGATGCAGGCCACCGGTCAGATTGAGCCGCTGGTGCAGGCGACCTCCGACCTGTTCGCGGGCAGCCGGCCACTGGCCGCCCTGGTGATGCTGGTGGTGGGCCTGCTGGTCACCATGGGGATCGGCAGCTCGTTTTCTACCTTGCCCATCATCACGGCCATTTACGTGCCGCTGTGCATGGGCCTGGGCTTTTCGCCGCTGGCGACGGTGGCGATTATCGGGACCGCCGGGGCGCTGGGCGACGCCGGTTCTCCCGCCTCCGACAGCACGCTGGGGCCCACCGCCGGCCTGAATGTGGACGGTCAGCACGACCATATCCGCGACACGGTGATTCCCACCTTCTTGCACTACAACCTGCCACTGCTGCTGGCCGGCTGGGTGGCCGCCCTGGTGCTCTGAGCGACCTCCCACAGAGGCCCAGCACCCCACTTGGGAGTCCGGGCCTCTGCCTTGATGCGCCTGCGCCGCGCTGCTTAGGCCTGGGCTGGGTTCTCGCTCAGTTCCAGTTCCAATCCCGCGATTTCCTCGGGCTGGAAGAAGTACTTCTCGTTGCACCAGTGGCAGACCACTTCCTGCCCGCCTTCGTCCTGCATGTCGCGGCGGATCAGCGGATCGAGCGCGGAAAACGGCTCGTCCATCAAAAGGATTTCAGCTTCTGAGGCGAGGCCGCGCGCAAGGCCAACGCGCTGCTGCATGCCGCCGGAAAGCTCGTCGGGATAGCTGTCGGCATAGGCCTTGAGGCTCAC
>JAUNHF010000211.1 GCA_030524065.1 Deinococcus sp. | reverse complement strand
GCTGCTCTGCGGAGTGCCGGGGCCGGGGCCGACCAGCACGGCGTCAGGGCGCAGGGCCAGCAGGTCAGCTGCGTCCTCATCCTGACTGCGGACGTCCACCGCCGCGCCTAAGGCCAGCAGGTCGTGGCGCAGGTTGTGGGTGAATGAATCGCGGTTGTCCAGAAGAAGGACGCGCAGCGGTGTGCGGCTGGGCGCGGCGGGGGGCCGCCACCCTACGCCGTGAACCGGCGGCGCGGGCGGCTGGGCCGGGCGCCCCGGCAGGCCGGTCAGCACGCCCAGCAGGGCCTGGGCTTTGTGCACGGTTTCCTCGGCCTCGGCGGCAGGGTCAGAATCAATCACGCTGCCGCCCCCGGCGCGCACGGTCACGCGCCAGCCTGCGCCCACGCGCTGAAAATCCGCCGTGCGAATCAGGATGCTGAAGTCGGCCCCCGCTCCGCAGATGCGGCCCACGCTGCCGGTGTACCAGCGCCGGGGGCCCGGTTCCAGTGCGGCAATCGCCTCCATCACCCGCTCTTTGGGTGCGCCGGTGATGGTGCCGCCGGGAAAAGTGGCGGCCAGGAGCTCCCGCACGGTCAGGCCCGACTTGGCCTGCGCCGTCACTTCCGAGACAAGGTGCATCACGTGGCTGTAGCGCTCTACCAGCATCAGGTCGGGCACCTGCACCGTGCCGGGTGCCGCCACCGCGCCGAGGTCGTGGCGCACCAGGTCCACCAGCATGGTGTGTTCGGCCCGCTCCTTGGGGCTGGAACGCAGTTCGGTTTCCAGAGCGGCGTCCTCGGCAGGAGTTTCGCCGCGCCGCCGGGTGCCGGCGATGGGCCGCGCCGCGATTTGCCCGCTGCGGACATTCCAGCACACCAGCCGCTCCGGGCTGCCCGACACCACCGTGCTGTGCGGCGTTTCCAGGTAAGCCATAAACGGGCTGGGATTGACCTCCCGCAGCCGCAGGTAGGCGTCCAGCGGGTCGCCGCTCGCTTCGGCGCTCACCCCCCGCGACAGGTTGACCTGATACACCTCGCCGGCCCGGATCAGCTCCTGAACGGTCCGCACGCCCGCCACATAGTCCAGGTCGTCGGGACTGAGGGAGCCGGTGTGCAGCGGCTCCAGCGTGGCCGGTTCGGTGCCCAGCAGCGCCGCCCAGTCCAGGTGCGGCTCTCCTATCACCTCCAGCGTGCCGGCCCCGCGGTCCCACACCAGCCCCGACGGATAAAAGCCCCACCAGCCGCCTTCTTCCTGCGGAGCGTGTGTCCGCAGCCCAAACGCCTGCGCCGCTTCGTAGTGCAGGCCGCCCAGCCAGGCAGGAAAGGGGGCAGCGGCGCCGCCGGGGCGCTCCGGCAGGGCGGTCTGCGCCTGGGTGGGGGCCGCACTCAAAAAGGAAAAGCGTCCATAAGGGGTGAGCGGCCCCGCCGATTCAAGCAGGGCCAGCCCGGGCAGCCCGGTGGCGCGTGCCCGCAGCAGCACTTCGGCAGGGGAGAGAGGAGGCAGGGCAGGCATGGGGCACAGTGTAAAGGGGGAGCAGAAGCCAGGAGCGAAAAAGCTCTGGGGACAGCGGATTTGCCTTTTGCGCTCAATCCCGTATTTCCTGTACGGCATTGCGGATATACTGCCAGGCATGTGGGTATCCACCAAAGCACAGTATGGGCTGCGCGCCCTGATCGAGATCGGGCGCGGTGGGGGAACGCCCGGAGAGGGCCGCGCCGTACCGCTCAAGGACGTGGCCGAGCGCCAGGACCTCAGCCAGCACTACCTGGAGCAGATCGCCAGCAACCTGCGCCGCGCCGGATTTATCAAGAGCGTGCGCGGGGCCTATGGCGGCTACAAGTTGGCCCGGCCCGCCGACCAGATTTCTGCCTACGACGTGGTGACGGCGCTGGAAGGCAGCATCGCGCCCGTGGAATGCGTCGAAGAAAACCATGTCTGTGACGGCAAAAATGTTTGCGGCACTCTGGACCTGTGGCAGCGGGTGGACCAGGCCCTGCGCGATGTGCTGGGCAGCACCACGCTGGCCGACCTGATCCAGGACAGCTACCGCCAGGAGCATTCACGGCTGCTGCAACTTGGCCCGCTGCCGCCCGTACCGGCCGAGCCTGCCAGCCGGCCCTAGTCGCCCGGCGCCGGGCCGGTTCGGGAAAAGGGTGGGAAAGGCAATTGGGCGGGAGCGGCGTTTCCCAGCAGGGGGACCGCCCCTGTTTCCCGCGGCTGCTCTCTTAGCGCTGCCAGTTGGGAGGCCGCTTTTCCAAAAATGCCTGCACCCCCTCGCGGAAGTCGGCGCTCTCACCGGCCTGTTGCTGCAACTCGGCCTCCAGGGCCAGTGACTGTTCCAGGGTGCTGCTCAGCGCGGCGTTCAGGGCGCGTTTGGTCAGGGCCAGGGCCAGCGCGGGGCGCTCAGCGAAGCGCTCGGCGTAGGCCTGGGCCTGGGCAGCGAAGCTGTCGGCGCTGAATACCTGCTGGCACAGGCCCAGTTCCAGGGCCTGCCGGGCACTCAGCGGCTCGGCCAGGCCCATCAGCTCAAAGGCCCGCCCGAAGCCCACCAGCTGTGGCAGGAACCAGGTGCTGCCGGCGTCCGGAATCAGCGCGATGTTGGAAAAAACCTGCACCCACTGGGCGTCCTCGCTGCTGACGCGCAGGTCGCAGGCCAGCGCCAGGCTGGCTCCGGCACCCGCCGCTACGCCGTTGACCGCCGCGATCACCGGCTTGTCCATTCCCCGCAGCGCCGCGATCACCGGCTGGTAGTGCCGGGTCAGGTGCCCGCGCAGGTCCACTCCTTCGCCCCGTAGCAGCGGGCCGGCCACTTCGGTCAGGTCCTGGCCCGCGCAAAAGCCCCGGCCCTCGCCGGTCAGGACCACGGCGCGGACGGCCGGGTCGCTGGCAGCGGCCTGGAGGGCGGCCAGCAGCTGCTCGGCCAGGGGGGCAGTCAGGGCGTTCAGGCGGCCGGGATTGTTCAGGCTGAGGGTTCGCACCCCGGCCTGATCGTGGGTCAGCACCAGTTGGGTCATGTGGCCCAGCCTAGCGTCCTGGCCGCCTAGAATGGGCCGCATGACCCTGCATCCCCCGCCTTCACCGCCCACCGCCCTGGCCCTGGATGTCAGCAGACGCTGCATCGGCTTTGCCGTCAGCCAGGGCCGGCTGGCGTTTGGGCGCGGCAGTGTGGAGCGCCGGCGCCTGCCGCTTGACCTCAAGGCGGTGCGGCTGAAGGTAGAGGAAACGGGCGCTGAGCTGCTGGTGCTGGGGCTGCCGCTACGGACCGACGGCGCCCACAGCCCCGCCGCCGACCGGGTGCGGGCGTTCGGGCGCATTCTGAGCGAAAAAGGCTACCGGGTGGAGTACCAAGACGAGCGCTTTACCACCCAGCGGGCGCGGGCGCTGGGCGCCGAGGACCTTGACGAAGCGGCGGCGGTGCAGATTCTGGAACTGTGGCTGGCCCGCGTGGTTCAGCAGGACACGCGGCGGCCAGCCCTGCACGAATCCTGAGCGCGGGCTATCACTTGCCCTCTGCTCACCCGGCGCAGGGCTACACCTGTAACCGGCTATGCCATAATTCATTTCCCTTTATAACCTGTTTGCCCCATCATCCTTTTCGTCTTTTCAAGGAGGCCACCTATGACCGCCACGTCCCCCTTTACCAGCTCCATCCAGGGCACCATGATGGATGTCCAGCTCACCATCCCCGCCATGTTGGAGCGTGCCCGCACCTATTTCCCGGAGCGCGAGGT
>JAUNHF010000210.1:1034-3750 GCA_030524065.1 Deinococcus sp. | reverse complement strand
AATGGCTGCTGGCAGCGACGCTTGCACCAGCCCGGCCAGATAGTCGCCGGTGCCCAGTTGCCCGATCAGGTCGGTGGTCATCCAGGCCAGGACCAGCACCACGACCGCTGGGAACATGGCCCGCAGGCCTTCCCAGACGCCCAGGCCGAGGCTGGCCGGAGTCAGGGCGCCGCTGCGCCAGTGCGCCGCCCAGCGCCACAGGGCTGTCAGTACGCCCAGCGCGCCGCCCCAGACCAGTGACTCGGCCACATTGGTGTGTTCCAGCATCTGTAGCAGCGTGGGGGCCTGGCCCGTCTCTGCGCGGTAGGCCGCTGCGCCGCTCCAGAACATGACGCCCACGGTCGCCAGGATGAGCACCCCAATGGGCCACAGCAGGTCACCGGTGCGGCCCCGTTCGGAGACCGGCAGGGCCGCTGAAAGCTCCCCTGGTGCCATGCCGCCCGTGACGCTGCCGGCGGGCAGCTCACCGAGGGCTTCTGCCTCATACCGCCGCATTGGCCCAAAGTCACGCCCGGTCCAGACCGTGATGGCGACCAGGCCCAGCGCGGCCCACACGTAAAAATTTTGCGGAATGGTCTGCAAAAAGGTGCGCAGGGCGCTCTGGCCCCCAGTGATGCCTTCTGCCGCCAGTACACTGCCCAGCAGCGCGATAATGTAGGCTCCCCAGCTGGAAATGGGCGAGACCACGCATACCGGCGCCGCTGTGGAATCGATCAGGTAGGCCAGCTTGGCGCGTGAAATCTGGTGGCGGTCGGTGACTGGCCGGGCCACCTGACCCACCACCAGCGCATTGAAGTAGTCATCAATGAAAATGACGACGCCCAGCGCTGCTGCCAACACCCCGGCGGCCCGGCGGGAGCGCACGCGGCGCAGCGCCCATTCACCGAAAGCGCGGGCGCCTCCGGTCAGGGTGACCAGCGCCGTCAGTATGCCCAGCAGCAGCAAAAAGCCAAGCACCGACAGGCTCCAGATGTTCAGCTCGCCGGCGGCGCCGTTCTCGCCGGGGGTCCAGAACACGGCCGTAAAGGTCCCCAGCACCTTTTGCAGGGTCATGCCGGGGTCGCCGCCAGCCAGCAGCAGCGCGGCGCTGAGAATGCCGGCTCCCAGGGCCAGCAGCACGCGCCGGGTCACGATGGCCAGGGCTACCGTGAGAAGGGGAGGGAGAAGTGACCAGAAAGTATGTTCCATAAGTGAAGGTTCCGCCGTAGGCCCAGGGGCCAGAGCCGGTGAAGCGAGCAGTATAGCGGGCGCAGCACACCGTTTAGGAAATCTTAGTTCACAGTAGAGCCATGGGATTCCGCACGTTCGGCGGGGGGCGGCCGCGCCATAGTGCCTCTATGAACACAAAAGCTGTTCCCCCCAAGAACCTGCCCGGCGCAGAACTGCCGGGCAGCGAACGTACGGCTCTCGGCGTGCTGGGCGGCGCCCTGATGATCTCGGGCCTCGGTCAGTCGGGTTTCAGCCGTCTGGTGCTGCTGGGCCTGGGCGGCGGCCTGGGCTATATGGCAGCCCGGGGCCGCAATCCGCTGGCGACTGCCCTCAAGGTGGACCAAGGTGATCAGGGCAACGTACAGGTGCGCGAGGCCACCACCATCGGGAAGCCCGTAGATGAGATCTACGCCCAGTGGCGTGACCTGACCAACCTACCCCGGATCATGTCGCACTTGGAGCGGGTGGAAGTGCTGGACGGCCGGCGTTCGCGCTGGACCGCCAAGGCCCCTGCGCCCCTGAACGAAGTGAGCTGGGAAGCGGAAATCACCGCCGACGAGCCTGGCCGCCGTCTGGCCTGGCGCTCGCTGCCGGGCTCCAGCATCGAGAACAGCGGTGAAGTGCTGTTCCGCGCCGCTCCTGGCGACCGGGGCACCGAAGTGATCGTGCGGCTGACCTACCGTCCTCCTGGCGGCAGCTTCGGCGCCGTTGCGGCGCGCATGCTGGGCGAAGAACCGGCCCAGCAGATGCGCGACGACCTGATGCGCTTTAAGCGTGAGCAGGAGCTGGGCTACAACCCCACCATCAACGGCCAGACCAGTGGCCGCGCCGATGCCGGGCAGCGCCAGCCAGCGCCGGCCGCGCAACCCGAAATGCCGGGCTCGGCCCCGCAGACGGGCAAACCCAAGACCCACGAAACCAATGACAGGAAGGGTGAACAATGAAAGCAATCGTCTGGCAAGGAGTGAATCAGGTTGGCGTAGAGCGTATTCCGGACCCGGAACTGCTGCTGCCGACCGACGCCATCATCAAGGTCACCTCGACCGCCATCTGTGGCTCGGACCTCCACCTGCTGGACGGCGCTATTCCCAGCATGGAAAAAGGCGACGTCCTCGGCCACGAATTCATGGGCGAAGTCGTGGAAGTTGGGCGCGATGTCAAGCGGCTGAAGGTGGGCGACCGGGTGGTCGTGCCCTTCAATATTGCCTGTGGGGTGTGTGAGCCCTGTCAGCGCGGGCTGTATGCCGCCTGTGACAACTCCAACCCCAATCACCGCATGGCCGAGGCCCTCTATGGGGCCACCAGCGGTAGCGCTCTGTTCGGCTACTCGCATATGTTCGGTGGCTACGCGGGCGGCCAGGCGCAGTACGTGCGCGTGCCGTTCGCGGACGTGGGCCCGTACAAGATCGAAACGGACCTCGGGGACGAGCAGGTGCTGTTCCTGACCGACATTTTTCCCACCGGTTATCAGGCCGCCGAGCAGTGCGGCATCCTGCCAGGCCGTGAT